>PMCF01000422.1 GCA_003154115.1 Anaerolineae bacterium | reverse complement strand
GAGCCCTATGCGGTCTTCCTGCCGTTAGTGCGGAAATGAATCATAGACCGACAGTCAATACTGGCAGCATCAACGCCTCACGTAAGGTCAATGTGCTCAACCTTTGGCCCGACGCACCAGCAGACAGAGGGCACGACGCGCCTGATCGATGGGCTAGTGGTGTACACGTTGAACATCCAGCCCGACGCACCCGGCGGCATGATCGGCTGCGGCGCGCCGGGCCGTCCCATCATCTTCAGCGTTGGAGGACAAATGATGTCGCCGCGCGTCGAATGGAACAACGATCAAGTCTGGGAAGTGCCATTGCGCACTGCCGCGATCACAAATCTGGTGGCGATGAATAGTGGCCCCACCTTGTTGGGTCAGGCCACATGGTTCACCGCCACGGCAACCGGCAGCGATCTCACTTATCAATGGAACTTCGGCGATGACAGTCCCATTGCCACTGGCGTGAATGTCTCGCGCACCTACACGGCCGTCGGCACATACACGGCACTCGTCACGGCCACAAACAGCGTGAATACCATCACTGCGACGATGGTGGTGACCATCTTTGTGACTCGTCCTAGCGCCAACGCCGGCCTGGATCAAATCGTGAAGAGTCAAGCTACCGTGACTTTAGACGGCAGCGCATCGTTTGATCCAGATAATCATGGACCCCTGGCCTATCAGTGGGCGCAAAGCGGTGGTCCGTTGGTGGCTTTGAATAGCACGACTATAACACGCCCGACTTTCCTGGCTCCACCCGTCATAGGCAGCGTGCAATTGACTTTCACGTTGATCATGACAAACTCGTTGGGCTTCGCTAGCGCGCCAGATACCGTTGTTATTACTGTGGAGCCCTATGCGGTCTTCCTGCCGTTGGTGCGGAAATGAATCATAGACCGACAGTCAATACTGGCAGCATCAACGCCTCACGTAAAGTCAATGTGCTCAACCTTTGGCCCGACGCACCAGCAGACAGAGGGCACGACGCGCCTGATCGATGGGCAAGTGGTCTACACGTTGAACATCCAGCCCGACGCACCCGGTGGCCAGATCGGCTGCGGTGCGCCGGGTCGCGCGGCGACCTTTACGATCGACGGCCAGCCGATCAATCCGCGCGTGATGTGGAACAACGATGTCGTGTGGAACGTTCCACTTCGCCGGGGATATGAGGTGTATCTGCCCTTGATCAGGAAAGGCTGATCCCATGCCCGATGATGCTTTTGTCGATCTGGAAATTCGGATCGGGCAGCGTGTGCCCGACGGTTATCCGATCGAGATCACGTTAGACGGCCAGCAGGAATTTCCGCGCGGCTATCTCTCGCCCGAGGTCTTGCCGTGGGCGATGAGCGGCGATCTCGTCGCCGACGGACAACGCCTCTTCAATCATCTGCTGACCGATCCCAAAGTGCGCGAGGCATGGGCGCAGGCGCACGGACAGTCTGCCCAACGTCGCATCCGCTTGCGCATCGATCCTACCGGCGCTGAGTTGCATGCCCTGCCGTGGGAATTGCTGCACGATGGCACGAGCTTGCTCGCGGCACACGCCGACACGCCCTTCTCCCGTTATCTGCCGATTGCCCTGCCCTGGCGCAGCCCGATCAATCAGCGCCCGATCAAGGTGCTGATCGTCATCTCCAATCCCGACGATCTGACGAGCAAATATGATTTGCCGCAGGCTGATGTGGCGTTGGAAGAAGAGATTCTGGAAGCAGCGTTCAAGTCGATCGAACGTCAAACGATGCAGATCGATTTTCTGGACGAACCGATCACGCTCGAACGGCTGGAAGAGAAATTGCGTCAGGGCTATCACCTGTTGCATTTCCTGGGACACGGCGCATTTAATGCGCGGCGTGAGCAAGCGGTGTTGTACCTGCAAGATGAGGATCGTCACGCGCGGCGCGTGCTGGATGAAGACTTCGTCGGGATGTTAGCGCGTCAGGGGGTGCAGCCGCGGTTGGTCTGTCTGGCAGCGTGTCAGAGTGCCACGCGTTCCACGGCGGATGCCTATCTTGGCCTGGGGCCGAAGCTGGTCTCGGCCGGTGTGCCGGCGGTGGTGGCGATGCAAGACGCCGTCACCGTGAAGACCGCGCGCCAATTCAGCGCCGCGTTCTATCAACGGCTCGTCGAACACGGGCAGGTCGATCGGGCGATGAATGAAGCGCGCAGCACGTTGATCACTGCTGGCCGGCCGGATGCCGCGGTGCCCGTGTTGTTCATGCGGTTGAAGTCGGGCCGCTTGTGGGGCGAAGAACCGGTGGGGGCAGACAGCCGATCGGCTTTGCCGGAGATTCTGCCGCCGCCCGAGCCGGAACATCCGCCGATCGTTCAACCCTTCATCGGACGTGAAGCCGAACTGGCGCGCTATCAACAACAACTCGACACACATCATCTCGCAGTCATTTCGGGCATGCCCGGCATCGGCAAAACGGTGCTCGCCGCTGAACTGGCACAGCGCAGCGCGGGCACACGCGCGATCTTCTGGCACACCTTTCAGGAGAACGAGGGCTTGACGGCCATCCTGTGGAAGTTGGCCGCGTTTCTGGCGTGGCACGGCCGACCTGAAGTGTGGCGCGTCATGCAGACGGGCGGACAAGCGCCACTGGCGCGTCTGCTGCTGGACTATGTCGTTCAAGTGCTGCGCGATCGAGATAATGTGGTATGCCTGGACGATGCCCAGTTGGTCGCGGGCGATCCGTTGCTCGAACTCCTGATCGATCACTTGCGGCGCCTGGCTTCGTCCGGCGGTCTGCGGTTGATTATCGCCACGCAGGATATGCCGGACTTTGTCGACGGCGATGAATTTCCGCCGCTGTCAGGCTTCATGCTGCTGGACGCGCGATCTTTTCTGATCCAGCACGGCCTGTCGGTGGCGGCCACGGCTGAGGCGCGGGTCGCGGGTGAGGCGCAGGCCGCTGAAGTCCGCAATACGCAAGCTTTACGCCGCACTCAAATTTTGTTGCCGGAAGAAATCGTCGCTACCTTGCATGCGCGCACCGGTGGCAATCCGTTGTTTCTGCTGTTGGCCGCCGACGGGCTGAAGCGGGCCAAGCATACGGGCGGCTATCTGGCGCAGCTATTTGACGATCGCGACATCCGGCGTTTTCTGATCCATCAGATCGATCGCCGCTTGACGGAACCGGAGCGAGGGGTGATGCAGGCCCTGTCCGTCATGCTGGGTTACGGCGCGACGCGTGAAGCCATTGAAGCGGTGAGCGATGGCTTGCAGACGGGACGAATTCTGGATGAGTTGAGCGACCGGCAGCTGGTGGCCGTGAAGGATACCGAAGCCGCGCGGGAATATGCGTTGAATACGATCGTGCGGACTTTCTATTGCGACCAACTCAACCCGCGTGAACGGCAGAGAGGGCATCAACGCGCGGCGGAACACTACGAGCAAGCGGAGCCGGATCGTTTCCGCGCCGCGCTGCACTACGAAGCTGCCGGCCAACCCGATCATGCCGCGCCGCTGGTGGTGGACAACGTGGGCGAGTTGATCAAGCGGGGCCAGGGACGCGGGCTGGGCCAGCTGCTGGAACGTTTTACCGCCGATCGTCTGCTGCCGGACTTATGGGCCACAGTGAATCTGGCGCGTGGCGAAGTGCACACGGTGCAGGGCAACAGCGAAACCGCGCGCCGATCGTTTCAAGCCGCGCTCATGACGCTGGACGAGCGGTATGATGAAACGGCTGCGTCGCCGGATGTGCGCCGGCTGTATGCGCGAGCTTATCTGGGCATCGGGGCGCTGCTGGAAAATGAAGATCCACCGGAAGCGCGGACATGGCTGCAGCGGGGACTGCGGGTCATGCCGGAAGAAGCGGTGCTGCACATTCGGTTGGGCAGCGTACAGTTGGCGATGGGCAACTATGCCGAGGCGTTGAGCAGCACCGAGCGCGGACTGCAAGGACTCACTACCTGGCTCGATCACTGGCGCGCGGTGGCCTGGATGAATCTGGGTGTCATCTACTGGAAGCGTAACGAGCATCAACGGGCGGCCGAATATTATCAACGCGCACTGGATGTCTATGAGCAGCTGCAGGATTACTGGGGCATCATTCCACTGCAGCTCGATCGCGGCATTGAATTCGATCGAGCAGGTGAGTGGCCGCAGGCCATGGAGTGCTTTCAGGCGGCGATCGATCAGGCCCAGCGGTTGGGCGCGATGCATTATGAGACGTTGCTGGAACTGGCCTTTGGGATCATTCATACCAAGTTGGGCGCCGACGATCTGGCGCGTGCGCACTTACAGCAGTGCCTACAACTGGCGCGCGAACACAGTGATAACGAACTGATCGTAGCGGGGCTGTCCAGCCTGTCTGACTGGCACATCCGACGCAGCGAATGGAATGAGGCCGAGCAAGCAATCAGTGAGGCCGAGCCGGTGGCGCTGGAGATGGATGCGAAAGATCAACTACCGGAGTTGTGGCGCGGTCGAGTGTTGATTCAACTGGCGCGCGAGCAATTCGATCCGGCGCGTGAGATGATCAAGAAAACGATCGACCTGTGTCGCGATCTGGAATTGAAGATCGACGAAGGGATGGGCTGGCGTATTCTGGGGTTGGTGTTCAGTGCGAGTGGGCAACTCGATCAAGCCACTGACGCTTTCGCGCACAGCCTGACACTGCTGCAAGACGATGTCTACGAAGCGGCGCGCTCGCAGCTGGCGTGGGGCAAGGCGCTGCTCGGCCAGGATCACGATCAGGCCACATCGTTGCTGCATGAAGCGCGTGCCACGTTTGAGCGGTTGGGTGCGCACAGAGATGCGCTGGCATCAGAGACCTGACAGGTTTTCACCAGATAGTTACTCGGATTGTTCTGCCTTACCTGCTCATAGGGAGCGAGGGAGGATCGTCGCTGGGAAACCTGTCACCCAATTTTTGCGCAAATTAGCCGACAATTCATCCGGCCAACACGCTACCGTGTTGCGTTAATCGCTCCAAGTGGGAGACCGACGCGATCTTCTTCGCCAATTTGACCTTCCAGTGGGAGGTTTCCAAACGAGATGCTGAAAACACATAGGCTAACCTCAAAGTCGGTCGATGAAATGTAGCCCAATTTGCGCAAAAATTGGGTGTCAGGTCTGGTATGAATTTCGTCCCTCTTTTCCAACAATGCTTGTGTTTCATCTCGACCCGGATATATACTGATGGATGACGGCTGTACCGTTTAGCCAAGGGTCATGCCGCTGCCTTGCATGATTCTCCTCTGCTGCAAGGCCCAATGCGCATCGCGGGGATGATGTCCTCGTCGGCATGGTCCGACGAAGAGGAGGTTGGCATGTCTTCGCAAATCGCTGTTCGGATGCGTTTGTTGGTCCTCGCCTTCGCCCTGAGTCTGTTGGGCTTTCTTGGTTTGCTCTCAGCTACGCCGTTGTCTAGTGTTTCTTCTTTATCACACCGCGATTCCGCTAGTGTGATACCTGACTTTACCATACAACCAGAGCTAACTGGATCGATAAATTCTATTGTGTCGAAACAGTCTTTAGTGACAGAGACATTGCCGGTAGCACCAAGCGCTGGTGCCAGCTCCTTATCAACTTTTACGCCTTATTATTACGGCGGAGGGGGCCTAGCGGTGGGCGATGTGAATGGTGATGGAACGTTGGATATCGTGGGCGACAATATTGTGTATTTGAATGATGGTTACGCCGTATTTACCTTGACGATCCCATATGGCGGCGGTGGCCGTGTAATGGGAGATATGAACGGCGATGGGACCTTGGACATCGTGGGGCCTGATGTTCTCTACCTTAATGATGGGCAAGGGCACTTTAGCGAAGCCATACCCTTCGGAAATTCAGGCGTTGCTGGAAGCGTAGCAGTTGGGGATATGAACGGCGACGGTGCGTTGGATATCATCCAAGGTAATTTCGGGCAGCCAAGCGTGGTGCACTTGAACGATGGTCATGGAGGGTTTAATCAGAGCGTGACACTTAGTTCTATCTATAGCCGAACTGTCAGCATTGCGGTTGGGGACATGAATGGTGACGGAGCGCTAGATATCGTTCAAAGCAATTCCGACGAGTTCTGCATTCAGGGGATACCTGGAGTCTGCCAATTAAGTTTGGTGTACTTTAATGACGGACAAGGGGCATTCAGCGCCGGCGTACCATTTGGAAACGCGCGCTACGCCACGAATGTTGTCTTGGGTGACGTCAATGGCGATGGCGCCCTGGACATCATTCAGGGCGGCACTTGCTTTAAGCCGGGCCGAACGGTCAGATTTTGTTCTTCAAGCATGATGTATTTGAACGATCGGCGTGGAAGCTTTATTACGAGTACGGTGTCTTTGAGCGGGACCAGTAACATTAAAGTGGGCGATATAAATGGCGACGGTGCGCTTGACATTATCTTGAGTGATGCCTGCGTTCCGACAGATCCTACCGCTTTCGCATGTTTCCCAAGCATGGTGTATTGGAATGACGGGTTTGGCAGATTTAGTGCGAGCTTGTTGTCTGACAATGCGAGCGCTTCGCGTAACATCAGCGTGGGAGATATAAATGGCGACGGCGCTCTGGATCTCATCGACGATAGCTACTTATACGTGAACAATCGACCGGGTGCATTTGCCCAGTGGGGCGGATTTCAGCCTGCTTATACTAATAGGGTTGCGCTGGGCGACATGAATGGCGACGGCGCCCTTGACATTATTCAAAGCAACTCGGGCGGATGGCCCTTTGATTTACCTAGTCTCGTGTACCTCAATAACGGGGACGGTAGTTTTTGTGTTGATCCTTCCTGCAGGATATCGTCTGGCGGCGGGGGAGCCG
>PMCF01000336.1 GCA_003154115.1 Anaerolineae bacterium | reverse complement strand
TTGAGGTGCCAACTGTTGACCAGATAGACTTTGAGGCCGCGCGCTTCGAGTAGATCAAAGACGGGAATCCAATAGACACCCGTGGATTCCATCGCGACCGTGTCGACGCCACAGGCGATCAGCCAATCGGCCAGCGCTTGCAGATCGACGGTGAAGGTGCCAAACATACGGACATTCTCGATTGTGCTTGAAGCCGGGACACAGGCCCAGATTTCACTGGCGCCAATGTCCAGACCGGCGGCGTGCGGATGAACGATTTTCAAATCTTCAATCGGCTTGATCTTGTGGGGGGGACGGCGTTGGCGATTCATGCGAGTTCTCCTGGAGACAGAATGGATTTGTTCGCTCAGCCAACCCCTTCACACCTAACCACGTAGCGTCCTAATCGGAGTCAAGAGCCTGCTGCGGGCCTTGCCATGCCCGAAGGGTATGCCAAAATCACGGGGGAACGGGGACCACGCGCAGCGTGCAGCTCGGGCTTGATGCTTGCGCGCACGCACCAGTGTGTTGACGGTCTTGCTTGCCCATGTCCCCGCTCCGAGGGGAGCGGGGTGGGCCAATGTGTTGGCCGAGCGTAGGCTAATCTTACCCGATATCAGCGGCGTGGGACACGGGGTCAGTCAGTTTCTTCGGTGAGGGAATGGCGCGCGCGCCAAGGGTGATTGCAGCCGACCCGCTGAAGCTGCGACATTCAAGGGCGTGTAGCGCGTTAGGGCATCTTTGGGCAGTCAACCGTAGCCAAGCCGCAAGCGGGTGAAGCCGAGTCCGTTGGGCGGCGCGTGTGGCATTGCAGGTAACCCGCCTATCGAGCGAAACCATCGGAACCGTTCACCAACAAGGGAATCATCTTTTTGTTTATGCTCCTGATTTAGGTATAATTTGATTATGCGGCGTATCTTGGTTGTTATCACGCTATGTTTGCCCTCCCTGGTGTTGATGTTTTTCTTTTTTCAACCCCAAGCGGATCTCACCTTTAACCTACCTCTTTTCCACTTTTACATCGTCACCTTCACCACTTTTTCCGCGGCGGTCATTTCAATTCTGCTCGTTTCTGCACTCGCAGGAGTTGCTCAAATCCGGCACGTTCTCGCCGCGGCGGCCTTAGCGGTCATTGGCAGTGTTTTCTTCTCACATGGCTTGGCAACGCCTAACGCCTTCATCGATTACGCCCATCCGGCCGTGCAATGGTCGGCGTGGCTGACATTCTTTGGCGGTGGGGTGCTATTCGCCCTCGCTGGGCTCGATGGACCGAATGGTCCGCCGCGCTGGTTGCAGGTGCGTAAAATCATTTACGCCGCCGCTGGCGGGGTCATTCTCTATTCGGCGATAGCTGCTTTCGAGCCCGGTTGGCTCGACTTTATCGATGCCCAAACTTCTCCCTGGTTTCAAACCCTACTTTTCGGCATTACGCTTGGTATCTGGTTGTTCGCCGCCTATCACCTATGGATGATCTGGCGACTTACCCATAATCGCGTGGATGGCGCCCTGGCTAGCCTAGCATGCCTGCTGGCGCAAGCTACGGTGAGCATGTTCGAGTTTCCAGCCTGGCATCTAAGTTGGTGGCTTTATCACTTGATCTTGCTGGTCAGTTTTCTTTTCACCGTTTCCATTCTGGTGGTCGAATACGAACAGGTACGCCAGTTCCGCCTCCTGCGCTATTACCTGGCCGTTTCGCTGATTCTCACGGCTTTGATGGCATTAGCCGCTTCCAGTGTCTTTGCAGAGTTGTCATACCGTGCCCTTGTCGATCGGATTAAAGAGTCCACAACCAGACTGGTGGCTAACCTGACGAGTGAAATTGCCCATAATCTGCCAGCAAGAGCTAAGCCTGCCGAGGTGTTCGCTGTTTATGCCAATCGCCTCACGGCGCAATCCATTGGCAACGTGAGCCTCTATGACCCACAAGGCACCGTTGTTTATCCTCTTGAAGCAGAACCCCCACTAATTTACGATGAAGATCGCACACTTTTCGAGCAGGCGCTCGCTGGGCAAACGGTAGTCAACGTTGAGCCCCCCGACAATGCGCCTGCTGGATATGCACCAACTAGCTCAGTCTACGTCATTGAAACCTACGCGCCGTTGTACCCTTCGCCTGCCACAGGAGATCGACCTCTCGGCGTCCTTGACCTTGGCCAGGAATCACCTGAATTAGGTCAACTGGTTCTATATGCTCGCGCGACCAGCCTGGGTCTAGTCGCTGTGACGATGGGCATACTCTTTGGCGCGCTCCTGCTCGTGGTACGCCAGGCTGATCGCATCATCACGACCCGCAGCAAGCAATTACAGGAAGAGCAAGAAAAGAGCGAAAAATTGCTTTTGAATATTCTCCCTGCGCCAATTGCCATCCGATTGAAAAACGGCCAACGCATCATTGTCGACAGTTGTCCGGATGCCATTGTCCTCTTTGCGGATGTGGTGGGCTTTACACGCTACGCCAGCACAGTATCCCCCGAAACTTTAATTGACCACCTGAACAACTTGATCGAGCGCTTTGACAGGTTGGTAGAGAAATACGATCTGGAGAAAATCAAAACGAGCGGCGATGCCTACTTGGTCGTCAGCGGCATCCTCGTCCCGCGCCTTGACCATACCGAAGCCATGGCTGAATTTGCACTTGACATCCAGGCGGACTTGATGGCCAGTGGCGGCGACTTGGCGGCGGTGCGTATCGGTATTCACGCCGGTCCGGTGGTGGCTGGAGTAATTGGCACCAAAAAGTTTGCCTACGACATTTGGGGTGACACTGTCAATGTCGCCAGCCGCATGGAAAGCACCTGCCCACCGGGTAGCATCCAAGTGACCGCGGAAGTGTATCGCCGATTGCAGAATCGCTACACCTTCGAGCCGCGCGGTTTGACTCCGGTCAAAGGCAAGAGTGATATGGAGACCTATTTGCTTACTGGGCGCAAGTAAGAGACACACAAATGGTATATCAGAAATAAACGAGATGAATGATGGCGGCTTTGTCGCCAAACAACCGCATGGTGTGTCCTGAAAAGTCATCGTCCGCCAGCCGGTGCAAGTCCGGTCGTTGGGCCGCTGTAAGTTAGGAGGTTGAGAATGGAAGTGAATTCGGGGCCGGCTTCACCAAAGTCTGCGACAGCTTTTCGATCCGATCATCCTTGGAGAAGATATTTGCTTACTGCTGCTCGGGGCTTTCTTTCTATTGGTGTCGTCGTATTGATCAGTGGTGCGTTCCGACAGATGGGGCTACCCCCTGAAAAAACTGGGATCCCATTACGTTATCCGGGCGCTATCACCAGCAACTTTGACGCGAGCAAGTGCCCGTTTGTAGCACGTGAAGTCACACTCACTCCTTATCAAGCGGGAGCAGACTACTTGAGTTGAGCGTTACTTTTGACCATTCGCGATCGTGTCGGTGGCAGGCAGGCTGACGCCGAGGGCGTTGGGCCAACTATCAACGCGTAGTTCTACGCTTGATCACATTCGGTTATCTGATTGGAAGGTAACATGCCATACGCCGTAGAAACATCCACGCCACCCAACACGCCAACTCCCATCGGTCCCTACAATCACATCGCCAAGGTCGGCCAGTTTATCAGCATCGGTGGAACTGCCGGTGTCAATCCTGCGACAGGCCAACTGGCAGGCCCCGATGTCTACTCACAAACGAGGCAGATTCTCGAATCATTTGGCGTGATGCTGGAATCCGTAGGATCGGACCTAAACCATGTGCTGCACATCAACGTCTTCCTCAAGGACATGCAGGATTTCGACGAGATGAATCGAGCCTACATTGAAAAGCTGGGGCATTATCGCCCGGCCCGGACGGTAATTGGCGTCAACGAACTTCCCAAACCGGGTGTTCGGCTAACGATGAATCTGACAGCCGTCACAAAGGAGTAGAAATCAGAAGGAAAAAGAGACCGGAGTCCTTCACGAACTCCGGTCTCTTACGTTTTACGCTTCACGTTGTGCGGATCAGCTATTCAAGAAATCGTCCAGCGCCTTCTTGCTAATGCGATAACTCGAGCCCATCTGCTTCGCCTTGATCTGTCCGCCGGTGATCATCGACATCACATCGGCTTCAGCCACCTTCAAGTAAGCCGCCGCTTCAGTAGGCGTCATCACTTCGGGAGTCGGGCCGCCGCCTATCGGGGCGGTAGGAGCCGCTTGCTGCGCGGGGGATTGCTGCGGCGGCTGCATCGCTTGCGAGAACGCACCCGCCATCATCTGCCCCATGCCCAGGCCCGCGCCCAGACCAACTCCGGCGCCGGCCACACCGCCAGCTGGATTTTGGGCCGCATCGCGAATGCCACGCGCCGCCTGAAATTGCATGTACTTCTGCATATCGCCGATGGCGCCCATCTGCGCGCGCTCGTCGATGGCCTTGGCCGTCTCTTCGGTGGGGCTAATCGAGCGGACGTACAGCGTTTTCAGCGTGATGCCCATCTGCTTGAAGTCGTCGCTCACCTTGGCCTTGGTGCCCGCGCCAATCTCGTCGTACTTGGCAGGCATGTCCAGGAACGGAATCTTGATCTCGCCCAACAGATCGGTCATCTTGCTGATGATGATGCCGCGCAGCATGCCTTCAATCTCCGACGTCTCATAAATACCGCGCACGCCTACGACTTTGTTAACGAACAGTGCTGGATCGCCAACCTCCATCGAATACACGCCGTTAGCCCGGAGACGCACCATGCCCAGATCGGCATCGCGGAACGTGACCGGCTCGGGTGTGCCCCAGCCCAGATCGAGATAGGTGCGCATGCTCACGTAATACACTTCGGCGGTGAAGGGTGTCCTGCCGCTCGTCGCCAGACCGATCAGGCCCGACAGGACGGGCATATTCGCCGTGGTGATGGTATGACGGCCGGCTCCGAACACATCCATGGACTTGCCGTCGCGGAAGAACACCGCGGCCTGCTGTTCGCGTACAATCACTTGTGACCCCAAGCGGAAATCGCCCGAGCCCTGCTCTGGAATGCGATGGACCATCTCGCGGCCAGATTCATCGGTAAACTCGACCACATCAATAATGCGGGGCATGGTTGTCTCTCCTCAAATAGTTTCTAGAGCGCGCCGACCAACACGTGTTGGCGTTTGTCGTATAAGTCGTTCAGGCCGGTGCAGATGCGCTTGACGGCGTTCATCGCCGGTTTGAGAGCATCCGGGCCGGTCGGGGCGGGAGCGGCTCCCACAGCAGGAGCCGCGCCTGCGGCAGGGGGCGGCGCTGGCATCACGCCCAACGCGATGCGGCACTGATCGATCGCAGCCGCCAGATTATCCACTTCACCGAGCAGTTGAGAATCGAAGTTGTACAGTTGCTCGAGCTGATCTTCTTTTACCTGCACGGCATCGAATAAGCCGCCGTAACCGCGTGGCGCGGTCTTCACGCGATCGATGAAGGTGCGCAGCTTCACCGCGCTCTGCTCGACATCGTCCACAAATTCAAAGCCGCTGTTGGAGAGCATCTCGTTCTGGAGTTCGCTCAGCCGATCGAGTTGATCGGTGAACTTGGCCGACACCACGTCGCGCACGATCTTATCGGCATCGCGGCGCGTCTCTTTTTCCATGTAACCTTTGAAACCGGGGATCTTGGAGAGGATTTTAACGAAACCACCCCGTTGATCCTTGATCTGACTGGTTAAGTCTGTCATCCTTAGGCTCCTTCTGAAGTGGGATTAACTCAAGAAGATTTCGCTGCCGCACGCTTTACATTGTACCACACCCTTCCCGGCTAATTCGAGTTGGGCGCCGCACTTGGGACAGGTTCCGGTCTTCAACTGCGCGGCCTGCTTGGAATACAACACGCCTTCGTCCCAATTGATGTAGCCGCTGAACAAACCCTTGCCCACCAGGTCGTATATCAACGCTTTGAGGCCATCGCGCGTGATACCCAGCTCCAGCGCCGCAGCGGCGCTGCGAATCTGCCCCTGCGCGCTGATCAGATTGAGCAGTTTGCGCTCTTGCTTGATCGTCTTGCCTTCTGCTTCTTCGCGGCCGCCGGCGACGAACAGGTAAATGCCCGCGCCGATCAGCGGCACGGCGATCACGAGCACTCCGCCAATGGCAAAGATCAACGCGCCGGAATCGAGTTTCTCGCCGGCCCGTTGCGCCACGGCCCACAACGTCCCGATCGCTCCACACAACAACCCGCCGCCGATCAATAGGATGCCGATCAATTTACCTGAACTCTGCATGTGCCCTCCTGAAAGGTAATCAAACCACCGATAGACAAATCTGTTCGTAAATACTCAGCCTGGACGCTGCGCGTCATTCCCGCATTCTTTAGGCGGAAATCCAGCTGTCCCTGCCAACGGTCAATCTGGATGCCCGACAGAAGCGTTCGGGCATGACGCCGATCAGCCAAGTCGGGTTAACCGAATCCGCGCGAGCCACCGCCCCCGCCAAATCCGCCGGAGAACCCGCCGCCACCCCAACCGTGTCCGCTGCTCTTGCTGGCCGGCACAGAGGTGAACGTACTCGAAGCGCTGTTGAGCATATTCGACAGCCCATCGCTCATGTGCTGGAATGATCCCGCCAGCCCGTCGCTCATGCCTTGCACCGAAGGCGCACTGAACTCACCGGCCGAGGGCCGTCCGCCATCGTGATAAGGTCCGCCTCGATAGTAACCGCGCGGGAAATACCAGATCGGAATCGGCATGGTCTGCACCGGTCTGAACTTGCGAATCCACGATCGATCGATGCCGAAGGCGATGGCGTACGGCAAGTAACGATCGAACTGCGCGGATGCTTCCTGCACGTTCGTGTACTTCTCAAGATTCTGCATGTAAAACTTGAAGGCACGCCACTTCGCCGCCTCTTCTGCTCCGAGGCGCGTCTTGCGCGGCATCGCCGACGCGACAGCTATGACGATCACCCCTACCACCCCTAGCGCACAGAACGGCGCAGCCAGGAACAGACTGAGATCGATCAGGAAGAGGAAAGCGCACAGCCCCAGGCCGAACGCGGCGAACAGCAGCAGCGTCCCGCCGATAACCCAGCGCGTTCGCACCTCGTCGGGACTGCGCGGGAACAACTTCTCTTTAACCGTTTCTTGGTACAGTTCCTTCTTGATGGGCGACAGCCGGTTATAGAGCTTGTACTTCAAGCTCGATAGTCGCTGTTCCGCCGCCGGGATCACGATGTCCAACACCGTCTTTTCATACGAGCGCAAGCGCGTGAGATCGGCATCCGGCACACGGCGGAAGACGTAGTCTGACGCAGAGCCGGTCCCGCCCATCTCTTCCATCGTCACACAACCACGCCGCGCCAGATCGATCACCGTTGCCAGCACATCCTGCACATCGGCGCGTTCGTCCAGCAGCGTGCCGACGACCCCAGGGGGCAGATCGCTGGGCGGCTCGCTCAAATACTCGGCGGCCAGCTCTGTCTTCGGATCGCGCCCGCGCGTGTACCACCACAGCAACACCAGCAAGCTGCCCACTACCGCCACGAAGACCCCCAGGAACAAGCCGAGCACATCAAACAAGGCTCCGTATTGATCGCGAAGGTCGTAGGCGGTTTGCCACGCGGGAGGAGTACCCGTCACTGCGCCGTGTTGAAAATCGATGCGCACCTCGATGCCCTGCCCTGTCTTCAAAGGACGCGTCGCTTCAAACACCGCTTGATTCGCATTCGTCTGCTGAGCGGTGGCCGGGCTGTTATTAGCCGCGCCCACACGCAAAATCGTAGCACCCTGCGGCGTGTGCACCGTCACGCGTGAGGCCAGGATCGGCCAATCGTGATCGCCCGGCACAGCAAACCATTGCAGTCGATCGTAGCCATCCTTCGGATAGTATAGGATGCCGTCTTCTACCGTGTACTGCACTTTGAATTGATGGCGCGAATTGGAGGTCGCGGGAAAATACCAGGTGATGTCGAGGTCGCCGTTGTCGGCAGTAGAAGTCTCAAAAGTGTAAGGGGCATTAGAACCGCTGGGCGCATACGACCGATCGGCGTCCCACACTTTGACGTTGCTGAGCGATCCGCGCTTTTGCGGAATGGTGGCAAAGCCTTTGCGAAAGGTGCGGTTGCCAAAGGTGATGTCGTAATTCTCCGTGACGGTCAGCGTCCCAGCGGAGTTGATCTGAATATCGACATCGGTGCGGTTCCAGGCCAGATCACTGGCGGCCAGCACCAAGGGAACACAAAAACTGCTCACCAGCAATACGACGATCAAAATCAACCAACGCCGTTGACGCATTTCCGCCTCCGTTTGCCGTCTCTTGCCCCATTATACAGAAAAGCGGGCAAAAAAGGGAATCCTCGAATTATTGGATTGACAAAGTCCCTATCCAACATTACACTTCATTTAACCATGAAGCGCCCAAACCGGATGACAATTCTCTGACAAAATCACCCGTCGTGTCAACCGGCTGAGTGACAGCGCAGTAATTCTCAATTTGACTGACAATGCTCGCGATGGATGGTTACATCCATCGCCTTCAATAGCCGGACACTTGCACCCACTGCGTGCAGTGCGGTGTGTGACTACGCGCAGCGGAGCGAGAGCGTTCACCCAAAATGAGAATTGCTGATGACAGCGGAGACCCAGTGTGACTGTACTCAATCAAGACCTGCTCTTTCGAACCCCCAGCGTGTATTCCTGGGGCGGTGGATTTGATCTTTCGCCGGATGGCCGCTCGATCGTCTACATGTGGAACGGCAGCGGCCACTGGGAACTCTACCTGCGCCCGATCGATCCCGGCGGCCAACCCGTGCCGCTCGCTTTCGAGCCGCTCACTTCCGGGCCGGAAAGCAAGATGTTCCCGCGCTTCTCGCCGGACGGGACGCGTGTCGCTTATGCGCAAGATTACGACGGCGATGAATGCTTCGACGTGCACGTCATCGATCTGGCGACGGGCGTGGTGAAGAACTTGATGCCCGACACGCCCGCTGAAGGGTTGAATGAATTTCTGCGCTGGTCGCCGGATGGCCGTTGGATCTACTATGCGTCCAATCGAGACAAAGACTTCGCCATCTTCGGCGTCTCGGTCGACGACGGATCGGTGCAGCGCATGACGCACCATGCCGCCAGTGACGATTTCGTCGAGCCTTCACCCGATGGCCGGTGGCTGGCGGTGCAGGCCATGGCTGACGGGCAAAATCACGTCATCTATCTGGTGCCCACAGAGGGCGGTCCGGAAATTCAAATCGGTGCAGAACAGGGCTTGCTCGATGCCGAGGCGCCCGACTGGTCGCCCGACAGCCGCCAGCTTGCGTTCGTCTCGGCGGATAAAGACATGTCGGATGTCGTGATTTACGATCTAGAAACGCGCGCGCTCGAATGGTTGACGCATAGCGATTGCGAATATTATCTGCCGCTGTGGTCGCCACAGGCCGATCGGGTGTTGACTCTCGCCAGCCGCGACGCCAATTTCGATCTGGAGTTGCACGACTTCAACGGTCACGCCGAAACGATCCGCCTGCAGCCCGGCCTCCACAATCAAGCGCGTTTCACGCCCGATGGCGCGTCGCTCGTGTTCACCTATGGCGGCCCGGCTTATCCGCCGGATTTATGGGTGCTGCGCTTAGCCGATCGGGCGGCCACCCAACTGACCGATTCATTGTCGCCGCAGATCGATCGATCGGTATTCGTGCAGCCCACGCATGTGTGGTATTCCAGTCTCGATCCTGAGGTGCAGGTGCCGGCCTTGTTGTATCTGCCCCAGCCCACCGATCGCCAACCGCCCGCGATTGTGTATGTGCACGGCGGCCCCACGGCGCAGCAAGACAACGATTGGTATCCTACCATTCAAGATTTTGTCACACGCGGCTATGTGGTGATCTGCCCCAACTATCGCGGCAGCACCGGTTACGGCAAGGCTTTCCGCGAAGCGAATCGCTTTGACCTGGGACGCGGCGACACCAACGACGTGGCCGCTGCCGCCGATTATTTGGCGCGCGCGGGTCTGGCCGATCCGCAGCGCATTGCCGTGACAGGCATTTCGTATGGCGGCTTCATGACCATGACATGCGTGACCAAGTATCCCGACAGGTGGGCGGCCAGTTCGGCGCTGGTGCCCTTCGTCAATTGGTTTACCGAGCACGCCAGCGAGCGCGAAGACCTGCAATACTGGGACGATCAGAACATGGGCGATCCGGTGAAGGATTACGATCGGTGGTACGCGAACTCGCCGATCTATTTCATCGATCGCATCACGGCGCCCATTCAGTTGATCGCCGGGGGCCACGACGTGCGCTGTCCCAAGGCCGAGGCCGAACAGGTGCGCGACAAGCTGATCGAGTTGGGGCGGCCCGTCGAGATGCACGTCTACGCCGACGAAGGCCACATCTTCCGCCACTTGGATAATCGCGTGGACGCGTATAAGCGACGCGCCGCGTTTATGGATCGCTATCTCAATTTCTGAAGGGCACTCTTGTGATCGAAGTTACTTTTTTAGGCACAGGCTCGGCCATGCCGCCGCGCGATCGGGGCAATACGGCTTTCACCGTGCGCACTGAAAACATGCTGTTTCTGGCGGACGCTGGTCCCTCGGTGTTTGGCGATATGTACCGCGCCGGCATTGATCCCGCGCGCATCGACACGATCTTTCTGTCGCACGGCCACGCCGATCATATTCTGGGTTTCCCGCAAATGGCGCTGCTACAAAAATTCATCACTAAAGATCCGCCGCTGCGCATTTACTGCACACACACGGTGCGTGAATCGATCAGCGCCATTACGCAGTTGGCTTTTCCCGAAGCGGCCGACGGGCTGAACAAATTTAACTGGATCGAACTGGCTGAAGGGCCGCGCCAATCACACGATCTTACCGACGATATTCAACTGACCACCGAACTGGTTTTTGGCCCGCCCTACATGCCGGTGCTGGGCTTGCGACTCGACTTCTTCGACAAAAACGTCTCGCTGGCTTTCTCGGCGGATACGGCCCCGTCGGAAACGGTCGCCAGTCTGGGGCACAACTGCGATCTGCTCATTCACGAAGCGTCGTTCAGCGCGACCATGCAGCCCGACATCAGTCCCGAATTGTTTTTCCATTCCGATGCGCGGCAGGCTGGACAAATCGCCGCACGGGCCAACGCGAAGCGGCTGGCCTTGGTCCATCTGGGCAACCTTCAGACCAATCATCGCCGCGTGCTCACCGCCGAAGCCGCGGAATCTTTCTCGGGCTTGATCCTCGTGCCCGACGACGGCGACGTGATTCAGCTCGACGTAGCGGGGCTTAGTCCCGCCGCCGCTGCGCTGTAGCACCAGACCCAAAGGATAAAATCATGCGCGTCCTCATTGCAGTCGATATGGAAGGCATTTCCGGCGTGACCCAGTGGGATCACGTCACACCCGGTCACGCTGACTACATGCGCTTCCGCGAGATCATGACGGAAGAAGTCAACGCCGCCATCGACGGCGCATTGGACGGCGGCGCGACGAGCATCGTCGTCACCGACGGGCACCACGACAGGTGCAACATCTTGATCGAGAAGTTGCACCCCCCCGCCCACTTGAACTCTGGCTCGCCCGCGCCCCTCTCGATGGTGGAAGGCGTGTCCCATGCCGATCGGGTCTTCTTCGTCGGCTATCACGCGCGGGCCAGCACGCCCGAGGCTATTCTGTGCCACACCTGGACCGATCAAGTGCGGCATGTCTGGCTGAATCAGCAAGAAGTCGGCGAGATTGGCTTGAATGCCGCGGTGTGTGGATCGTTCGGGGCGCCCGTGGTGATGGTCACGGGCGATCAGGCTGCGGCCCAGGAAGCGACTGATCTGCTCGGCCCGATCGAAACGGTGGTGGTCAAGACGGCCAGCGGTCGCATGGCGGCCGAGTGCAATCCGATCGAGGAAACGCACACCGCCATTCGGCACACTGCGGCGCATGCCATGGTGCGACAGGCTCAGCCCTACCTCGTCGCCGCGCCGATTACCGTACGTGTGGAACTCACCCGCCCCGATCAGATCGATCGCGCCCTGCGGGTGCCCGGCTCACAACGTGTGGATGGCGTCACCATCGAATGGACCGGCAACGAGATGGTCGGCGTGTATCAGGCGTTCCGCGCCATTGTTGGCCTGGGTGGAAGTTAAAAGTTGTGTCATCCCGAGGAGCCTCTTTTCGCGACGAGGGATCTCAGTGTCGGCCAGACGCGTTGCCTATCCGTGGCAGAGGTTCCTCGCTCGCCATGACGTGGACTCAGTCATTACAAAAACGGGCGAGTGTTAGACTCGCCCGTTTCGTTTATGCCTCACCTTCATCGACCGGTTCCGTCACCGGCACCACCGCGCGCCGATTGAAACGCGCCGCCAGATTGATGACCCATTGCTCCAGCTGCCGGTGGTAACGATAGAACACCACGCCCAACAGCATTCCGCCAGCCACCACGCCGACGATCACACCCAACGGCAGTTCGGTCGCATAGGCTGCCAGCCAGCACTGCACGATGACGCTCGGCATGCGGCCAAAGGCGGCGAGTGGAATCATCAACTTCAATGATAAGTGGCTCAACCCGATCGCGTAACACGCCAGATCGTCCGGCACCCACGGCATGACGAAAATGATGAAGAAAAAGATCGGCCCGCGCTTTTCCGTAAACCGATCGAACGTGGCGATCGACTTTGGATCGATCAAGCGATCGACGAGCGGCCGTCCGAAGCGCCGCCCCAGAATCATACACAGCGCCGATCCAATCGCCAGTCCGATGAAGGCGTACAGCACACCGTCCCAGAATCCAAAAACGTAGGCACCCACCACCGCTAGCAAGCTCACGGGCGAAACCGATAGCACCGTCTGCACGATGATCAACGCGATCAGCGCCAGCGGCCCCCAGAGGCCCAGCCCTTCGATCCACGCGCGCATGCGCTCTTGATCGGCCAGAAAGCGGATCAACGGTGCGCCGCCGATCGCAAAAGCGATGACGGCGGCAACGATAAGAATAACGAAGACTCCCCAGCGTTTCTTCATGGGTCGTTAGCAGTTGGTTGTTAGTCGTTGGTGGTTGGTGGCTGGTTATTAGTCAACCACCATTGATCATTGTTAATTGTTCATTTTTTCTTGGTCGCGGTCTTCTTCGTTGCAGTGCGCTTCGTTGCAGTCGCCGTGTGCTTGCCACTGGCCTCTTGTTTCCTGCCTCTTGCTTCTTGCTTCTTGCCACCTGCCTCCTGCTTCTTGCTTCCTGCTTCTTGCTTTTTGCCTTTTGCATCCCGCGCCAGCCACGTCTTGCGCGCCGCCGGTTGATACGCCTCGCGCGGCTGAGTCTGCACACTCGCGCTGTGCGGAAAACCCGGCGCGTCGATCACCTGTTCGGCCTGGTGGCGATGCAGGCCGCGATGCAATGCCATGAAATAAATCCAGCCCTTGGCGTTCAGCGCGCCGAAATAGGGATGCGGCGCGGTGGTGGCCAGATCAGCCGGATCGGGCCACGACTCGATCGTGTTGCGGGCCAGCGTCCGGCAGGCTTCATTCCGGCCTTCCAGATCGAGCCGCGAAATATCGTTGCGCGCGCCAGCGCCGCCAATCAACGTCTTGGGATCGATCTCCCCGTCGCGTCCTTGCGCCAACAACGCCAACCGGCCCCAGACCATCTCATCACTGAAGCAGCCGTGGGTTACAATCTCGGCGATGGAGAATTGTTGATCGGCCGGCTTGAAGTGAATCTGCTCGTCGCTCAAGCCGCGCAGCCACGCTTGCATATCATCCAGCATGAGTTCGTATTCAAACAACAATTCATCCCAATCGGATTGCTGGGCTCGTAGATTTACCAGGGACGGCTGTGCAACAAGTTCATCAAGTGGAAGCGGCATGAATGACCTCTTGGCGCTTTATTCCCTATGGGCGATCCTGAGTATGCCACTGCAGGACTAACGGCAGGATCAATTTATCTTCAGGCAAAGGGCTGCCCGTCGAATCATAGGCGGTTAACCGGGCGCCTGTCTCCGGATTGTATAAGCCAATTTGCAAAGTCTCGTCAGATAAGCGTAGATCATGAGCAGGCAATGCTAAAGAATAGACGTCTAACAACTGCTCGCCCTGGTGCCAGGTTTCTAACGGCCGGGTCCAAGCTACCGGCACACCATCGACCTGGGCCAATATCTCACCGGCAGAACTGACCACATGAACAAAGACTTTCGCGTTTAACTGCGGATGATCGGCCAATGAGCGCCATATCAGAGCAAGGTAGAGGTCTCCCCGTTGCGCCAACCAGACGCCTTCTAGCTGGGCTATCTCGCCGAAACGCGCACCGCTGGGTTGCTGCTGAGCCAGGATAGTCGCCGGACTCGTATACAGACGCAACGGAGTGCCATTTGTATTCTCGGTGCCAAGGCTGATGGCATCATGGCTCAGCGCTTGCTCTATGGCATTATTAGGATCCCAGCCGCTGTTGTGTAACTCACGATACCACAAGACGGGATGCTTAGAGAGCACATCCCTTAGAGTCGATTCCACGGCGGCGCTGGATTGGGCTGCATGCTGAAGCAACAAATTGCATTCCAGCGGCCGATGGATGTAGAAACTCGCATAGTAGCAATCAATGAGACTGGGAACGCCCAGCCCGAACGTGTCGCTCGCGTCTGAATATTGATCGAGATATTCCGCATATTGTCGATGGACCGGACTTAACCATTCATTGCGCCCTGTTTGTACCGCTGGACTTGGAAAGTAATAAGGCAGCTGAATGGTACGCCACGTCGGTAGAAGCATGAACACCAGCGAGCCCGCTAGCAGGCCAGCTCCGAGTCGTGGTCGGCGCATGATCAACCAGCCTACAGCTAAAGCGAGGAAAACCAGCCACGGAACTACGTACTTGGGATGATACAGAGGCTTCATCCAGCTCGCTAAAGCATAAACAATCAATGGCGCCGCGCCCACGATTAACAAGAATAGGCGAATGCGGCCCCGACTGGAAAAACTCCCCAGTAGCCATAGGCTAACGAGCAGCCCACCCCCCAGCCAGGCAAGCCATGTACTTGGTACGTCGCGGTAACCGACCAATGCCGTGCGGATTATCCCGGCCAGCGTCTCCCATGGCGGCAAAGTCAACGACCAGGCCTTACCTTCACTCAAGCTAGTCGGGTTTAGAAAGGCCTGGCCCATGAACAGCGTCCATACTGCAAAGATGCTCCACGCCACCCCTTGAGCAAACAACCAGTAACGCCGCTTTTGATCTCGAAAAACTACCAAGCCCCAGATCGCTAGCGCTCCTACAAAGAGCACATTAAAATAATGACTTAGTAAGGCGGCCAGCGTTGTCACGATGGCTAGGCCAGCGCCTGTTCGTCGCGGCCACTGGTCAAAGCGCAGGGCAACCACGGCGAGCAGCACGACCGTCACCGCCATCAACCCATACATGCGAGCCTCACGGATGTGATAGGTCAGCTGTGGATTGAGCCCCAACCAAGCCATGACGATCAAGGCAGGACCCCAGCCCAATCCAGAGGTTCGCCCCAAACGATAAGTGAGGCTCAGCAACAATAGTCCCAGCGCAATCGACGGGAAACGCACCAGAAACTCGTTCCGTGTCCCCCCCAGCAAGTTCCAGGCATGGACAATGAGGTAGTAGAGGGGCGGGTGAGGTTCATCGGTATTCAGATGCTGCAATATCTCGCCCGTCGACTTGCTCGCTAGAATATCGACAAAGGCTTCTTCTTCGGTGAGTTCAGCGTGGCCTAAATTCCCCGTCCACAAAGCAAAAAAGGCCAGTAATAATGCCGCGCACATCAGGAGGGGGAAAAAGCGGTTATGAGTCATCGTCCGAATTTCGCGCCGAACGTAGCGGTCACTTGCTGATCGGTATCCGTCCACGTCGCCACTTCGCCTTCAGGGCCTAAAGCTAACGCAACTTCGGAGGGAATACCCAGCGAAATTGCTTCGGGGTAACGCTGCAAAGCGGCACGCACCACTGCCACACTTTCATCGGTGTACTGCGGCGTGATCAACGCGTCGGACACCCAGCCCCAGCCGGGATAGATTCTGCTGTGCCCGATGCCCCATTTGCCCAACAACATCGCGCTCGTGCCCGCGCCCACGATTACCGCGCCGCCGTCGAACGCCGTCGCAATCGCCTCGATGACGGGCGTGCCCTCCACCGCTTCGATCAAACGCTGTGTGCTGCCGCCGCCGATGTAGATCAGGCTCGCATTCGCCAGCCGCCGATAATTGGCCGGATCAGACGCCGAGCGTTGATCGTGAATGGGCACCACGTAACCGTGCGGCGCGCCCAGATCAGCATAGAACGAAAGGAACGCTTCACCCACCGTCGGATCGGGATCCGCCGCCGGCAGGAAGGCAATCGGCGACTCGTCGGTAATCGCCGAGATCGCCTGTGAATGGATTGTTTCGTTTTCTTCCCAGCGCCCACCGCCGAACAGAACCAGCCAGCCCGCGCCCGTGCGCCATTGCAAAGGGCCCGTTTGTGTCATAGTTGGTACAGCTCTCTGTACTTCGTGCGCAGATAGCGGATGTACGGCTCGATGCTCAACGGCCGGCCAGTGGCGCGTTGAATGATTTCATTCGCCGTGAATTTACTGCCGTGCTGATAGACGTTCTCGGTCAACCACCCCCGCAGCGCATCGAAATGGCCGGCGCGCATTTGAGTGGGAATACCCGGCTGCGCCTTGAGCGCCGATTGAAAGAACTGCGCGCTGATCACATTGCCTAGCGTGTAGCCCTGAAACGAACCGCCGATGATGCCGCCATACCAGTGCACGTCTTGCAGCACGCCATCGCGATCATCGGGCGCGCGCAAACCCAGATCGGATTGATAGCGCGCGTGCCATGCTTCCGGAAGATCGCGCATTGCCAGGTTCCCTTCCAACAGTGCGATCTCAAAATCGAAGCGAATCATCACGTGCAGGTTGTAGGTGACTTCGTCAGCATCGGTGCGAATCAACGATCGCTCGACTTTGTTGATGGCGCGACAGAACGTCTCGAACGACACGCCTGTGAGCTGCTCGGGGAACGCCGCCTGAATCCTGGGATAGAAGAACATCCAGAAATCCTGGCTGCGCCCGACGAGATTCTCCCACGTGCGCGACTGGCTCTCGTGCACGCCCGATGATGTACCACCTGCCAGCGGTGTCCCTTCAAAATCCATGCGGATACCCTGCTCGTACATGGCATGACCGGCCTCGTGTATCGTGCTAAACAGCGCATCGCTCAGGTCGCGCTCTTTGACGCGCGTGGTAATACGCACATCGCCCAGCGAGAACTTGGTCATGAACGGATGATGCGTCTTGTCCTGTCGTCCGCGATTGAAGTCGTAGCCCAACGCCTTGATGACTTCCTGACCGAAAGCCAACTGCTGCGCTTCAGGATAATTCTGCTTGAGGCAAGCATCATCGGCGGCGGGCTGCGCCGTAATCGCCTGCACGATCGGCACGAGCTGCGCCCGTAGTTCGGCAAATAACGGTCGCAGCGTGGAGACTTTCATGCCCTCGTCGGAAAAATCGATTAGCGGATCAGCGATGTGTTCGTAACCGGTAAAGTAATTAGCCAGTTGGCGGCTCAGATCGAGCGTCTTTTCCAGGTACGGCTGCACGCGTTTGAAGTCATTCGCCGGGCGCGCTTCTGTCCACACTTGATACGATTCGGCCTGATGCTCGTTGAGCCGCGCGACAAACTCCGCGGGAATCTTAGTCGCCCGCTCGTACTCGCGGCGCGTCACGCGGATCAGGCTCGCATCATCCGAGTCGTAGGGCAAACTTTCTGCGTAAGGTCGCAGCTCGTCGAGCAGCTTGCCCACGGCGGGATCGGTGAATTTCTCGTGCGCCAGACGCGCCAGCGTCGCCATCTGGCGGCCGCGCGCCGGCGCTCCGCCGGACGGCATGTAGGTGGATTGATCCCAACTTAGCAGGGCATTCGCCGAATTGAGATCGTTGACTTCGAGAAGGCGAGTTTTGAGTTCCTGCAGTTGAGGGTTCATAGGGCTCCAGAAGGCTACAACGAATTTAGAAAACAACGAATTCTATTTCAGCCTGACCGGTATGACTGATAAGCGCGTATCATGAAAATTGGCTAACATGCCGAGGCTTACGTCCAGACGGCGCATGCGATCTTTCAGTTGTTCGACTAGAGACTCATCGGAATCACGCAAGGCGTAGACTGCCGCCAGGATTTTGTCCTCAATGAGAATCAGCCGCGCATCCTGTTGTCCCAATAGCTGTCCATCATATTCGACGGGCAAGTGTTTGATGTATTGGTAGTTTAACTTGCTGCGGCGTAATTCAATCATCATACACTTCAAACTGCTTCTGCGTCTCACAGCGGACACCACGCTTCTCCAACCCAATGGCAATCGCTTGCTCATAATACGCTTCTTTCAACATCGGCCCAAGCGAATTGTAAACGTGCAACAGCACACCGCGCACCGCATAACTGAGTTCAGGGTGAATGAGCTGCGTCATAGTCGAACCTAACAGCGAACCGCATCAGCCACAAATTCGTTCCATTCTCAATTCGTTGTAGTCTTCCCGCCCAAGTATCGCCACACCGCCGTCGCCAGCACCGCTACGCCCAGCGGCAGCACCTCCTCGTCAATATCAAAGTGCGGATTGTGATGGGCCGCGTTCAGGCCCTTCTCGGCATTCGCCGAACCGATGAAGAAGAAGCAGCCCGGCACGCGATTGAGAAACTCGCTCATATCTTCCGCCGTCATGGTGAATTGATCGGCAGTGACGCGCTCGGCGCCCAACACCTCGATCGCTATCTCACGCACGAACTGCGCCGCGCGATCATCGTTGATCGTCGCGGGCGAGATCGCCTTGACCTCGATCGTCGCGCCGCCCCCCAACGCCCGCGCGGTATTCTCGACGATGTCGGTTATGCGGCGAACGATGTCCTCGCGCACGAGCGCATCGAAGGTGCGGATGGTGCCGGTCAATTCGGCGGTGTCGGCAATGATGTTAAACGCCGTACCCGAGTGGATCGTTCCAACAGTGACCACTGCCGTTTGACGCGGATTCACGTTGCGCGCCACGACGCTCTGCAAGGCCACGACGATTTGTGACGCGATCAACACGGCATCGATACACAGATGCGGCTGTGCGCCATGCCCGCCTTTGCCCTGCACCTTGATGGTGAAAATGTCCGCCGCGGCCATTACCCCACCCGAACCGGCGGCGACGAGACCCACGCGCTGATCGTTCCACACGTGCAAGCCCAGCGCGATTTCCGGCTTAGGGTCTTCCAGGACGCGATCCTTGATCATCGCCAATGCCCCACCGCAACCTTCTTCGCCGGGTTGAAACACGAACTTCAACGTCCCCTTCAATTCATCCCGATGCTGCGCCATGAGCTGCGCGATACCCATGCCGATCGCCGTGTGGGCATCGTGACCGCAGGCGTGCATCACGCCGGGCGTCTGCGAAACGTAGTCAGTCTGATTCGCCTCTTGAATGGGCAGCGCGTCCATGTCGAAGCGCAGCATCACCACTGGGCCGGGCTGCGATCCTTCCAGCAATCCGATGACACCCGTTTTCCCCACGCCCGTTTGCACTTCCATCCCCAGTGAGGATAAATGCCTGGCGACAATGCTCGACGTTCGAAACTCCTGAAAGCCCCACTCAGGATGCCGGTGAAAGTCGCGCCGCCAAAGCACCAACTGTGCTTGAAGCGCACTGGCCTCCGATTTTAGATTGTAGATTTCTGATTGCTGATTCATCAAGTGATCACCTTGTCATCTTGTCACCATGTAACTGCGTCTCGAACGCCGATCTTCTTTCCCGGATTCATGATGTTATTCGGATCGAACAACTTCTTCACTTGCCGCATCATCTCCAGCGCGACCGGATCGACGCTCTTGGGCACGTAACCCGTCTTCAACAGGCCGATGCCGTGCTCGCCACTGATCGCCCCGCCCAACTCAATCGCTGCATCGAAGATGGCATGCGAGGCCGCTTCGACGCGCTTCATCATTTCCGCGTCACGCCGATCGCAGACGATGTTGGGGTGCAGGTTCCCGTCGCCGATGTGACCAAAGACCGCGATCGTCAAGTCGTACTTCTTGGCGATCTGCTTGACCAGCGCCACCATCTGCGGAATCCGTCCGCGCGGCACGACGATGTCTTCGCCGAAGCGCGAATTACCCAGGCGGATGATGGCCGGCGACACCGACCGTCGAATCTCCCACAGCGCCTCGGCTTCTTCATTGGTACGTGCGCGCTGCACATCCGTCGCGCCGGACAGGCGCAGCACCTCCGCAATCACTTCGATGTCGTGTTCTACCGCATTCGTATCACCATCCACCGCGACGAGCAGCAGCGCCTCCGCCTCAAGTGAAAACGTTGGCGTCTGTCCCCGGCTGCGGATGAGGCTATCGATAGCGCGCATCACATCGTGATCCATGATCTCCGTGACCAACGGTGTGATGCCGGAGGATAGAATCTTGCCGACCGCTTCACACGCATCGGGCAGTCTGGTAAAGGACGCCAGGGCTGTCGTCTGTGCGATCGGTTTGGGGATCAGCTGCAAGGTCATCTCGGTGACGACCCCCAGCGTTCCTTCTGATCCGACGATCAATTGCGTTAAGTTATAGCCGGACACATTCTTGATCGTGCGGCCGCCGGTGCGCATCACTTTGCCGCCGGGCAGCGCGACTTCCAGACCCAGCACGTAATCGCCGGTGACGCCGTATTTCAAACAGCGCGGCCCGCCCGCATTGGTGCTGACATTGCCGCCGATGGTGCACATATTCAATGAAGCGGGATCAGGCGGATAAAACAGGCCCTGCGCTTCCACCGCTTTCTGCAGCGTCGCCGTAATCACGCCGGGCTGCGTCATCACGATCGAGTCAGGCGCCGAGATCGACAGGATGCGGTTCATCCGCGCCAGATTGAGACAGATCGATCCTTCGAGCGGCACGGAGCCGCCGGCCAGGCCCGTGGCAGATCCACGCGGCACGATCGGGATGCGCTCCCGATCGGCGATGCGCAAAGCCGCGCTCACTTGCTCGGTGGTGGTGGGATGCAAAACGACGGCCGGGCGTTGCTCGGCCCACGTGCCGTCGTATGCGTATGCAGTCAAACTAGCGGGATCGGTAGCGACTGCGTCGGCGCCGATGGCCGCGCGCAGCTCATTCAGGAGTTGGGCTTTGATGATCTGGCTCCTTCTGCGACGATGGCGGTCTATTCTTTTTCTTCTTGCCACCCGTGGTCTTATGCACACCACAATTGCAGCCGTGATCGCCGCTGCACGGCTCTTCTACTTTCTTTTGCAAGGCTTCAAGTTCAGCCACCGGTTGCAGATTCTCGCGCGTCACCTCGTGCACCGTTTCGCCGATCAGGACCAGCACGGCATCTTTCAACGGCAACACATCGAGCACCCGGCCGGTGCCCAGAGGTGTGCTGACTTCTTTGTTGCGCTTGGGCAGCTGCTTGCGCGCCTCCACATACTGCTCGTATTCATAGATCAAACAACAGCGCAACCGGCCGCACATGCCGGTGATGTCCTGCGGATTGAGCGACAGCCCCTGCTCCTTCGCCATCTTCACGGAAACGGGACTGAACTCGGTGAGGAACTTGGCGCAGCAGCGTTCGGTCATGCCACAGGCCCCGGCCCCGCCGATGATNNGTTTTCGTTGCCTTCTTCCACCACAAACAAAAACGCCAGGCGCTGTCCGTCAAACGTGTATTCGGCCTTGATGATCCGCAGGGGTAGATTCAGCGCCTTGGTCTTCTCGCGGCCCAACACCATCGCCGCCACTTCCTGCGTTTCCCAGTATTTCTTCAAAGCCAGATCGCGGTTGGTCGCCAGCCGCTCGATCGACTTCAACGGCCCGTCGGCGGCGTTGTGTTTGGCGGGATTGAGCGCCGCCACCTGCCCCAGCTGCTTGCCGCGCGCCGTCGTCACCACCACCCAATCGGCCACGCGCACATCCGGGATGCGCGTCGCATCGAAATGATAAATCTTACCCACCGGCATAAACCGCACGCCGACGACCTTGTGCGCCGGTTGAATCAGTGCGGGTTGTTCAGTTGTCACTGGGACTTCCATGTTGTCTCCTCGTAGTGCGGATTTCGTATTCCGTTTATCGTCATACTGCTCCCGCTACGCAACACGCACTACGCAATACGTTAGTCTTCAATTGCCTCTAACAAAACTTGCGCTACATGTTTGACTTTCACAGATGAGCCTGCCCGTTTCGCTCCCCATTCCAATTGTAGCAAACAACCGGGATTCGCGCTGACGACCACCTCGGCGCCGGTGGCCGCCACATCGTCCATCTTGCGATCCAGCAAGTCCTTCGACATGGCCGGATGCGTGAGGTTGTAGATGCCGGCGCTGCCGCAGCAGCGCGTGGGATCGTCGAGTTCGCGCACATCCACGCCCTTATTCTTCAAGCGCGCGAGGAGGGCGCGCGGCTGCCTGCGCACGCCCTGCACATTGGCGAGATGGCACGGCTCGTGATAGGTGATCGATTTTGGAGTCGAGGCTTTAGCCGGCAACTCCGCAGGCATGATCTGATCGAGCCATTCGGTGATATCGCGCACCTTGCTCGCAAACCGATCGGCTCTCGCGGCCCACACGGGATCGTCGTGGAAGACGTGGCGATATTCCTTGAGAAAACCGCTGCACGCCGCACAATCCGCTACAATCGCGTCGAGGTCGCCCAGCTTCTCAAACGCCTCGATGTTGCGCTTAGCCATCTTGCGCATCGCGTCCTTCAGGCCCTGATCGTCTTGCGGCGCGCCGCAGCACATCTGATCGGCGGGCGTAACCACTGCGCAGCTGTAATGCTCCAGCAATTTCACCGTGGCGCGGCTGGCATCGGCAAAGACCACGTTCATCACGCAGCCTAGGAAGTAGCCCACGCGATAGGTAGAAACCTTTAGGGTCTGTGGAGACCCTAAAGGTTTGTTTAGGTCATTCCACAACGGCTTGGGCAGCTGCGGCGCGAGTTGGAACAAATCTTTCAGCGGCGGAATCCAGCCGAAGAACAATCCCGCCAATTTATCCAACTTCAACTTCTGAGCGAAGCGCACCGGCGGCGTAAACTTCTGAATACGGCTGGGCGAAATCAGCACATGCTGCAAGACCAGGCGAATGATCCACGACCGGGGATGTTTCGCCTCGACCGCGGCGCGGCCTTCGACGATGAGTTCGCCGATCGGGATGCTGACCGGGCACACCGTATTGCACGATCGGCAATCGAGACAGTGATAGAGATGCTCTTCCAGTCCCGCCTCCGCCAGATCGAGTTTGCCGTCTTCCACGGCGCGCATCAACGACAAGCGCCCGCGCGGCGAGAATGTCTCCAGCGAAGTCTGCTGATAGGTCGGACAGGCCGGCAAACAACGACCGCACCGGATGCAATCCATCAGCGCGTCGTAGGTGGGCAATTCGGGTGCCGTAAACCGGGGGCCAGCGATCGGGGTAAAGATAGACTTAGGTTGACGGGCAGGCTCACTCATAGACCGATAATCAATCGGGAAACACAGCATGGCGCTGCAATCCCGCTCCCTTGAGATTGATATTCTTTCGCTTCCGCAAACAAGTCCATGTTATCATGCGCGCCATGAAACTGCAATGATCTGCGGTTGTCGCGGGCCTGTCATCATCCTGTCACACAACCGATTTACCCCGCGCGACATTTGGACTACAATCAGGCTATGAGCAAAATCCTCATCGTCGACGACGAACCCCCCATCATTGATGTGCTGGCGTACAACCTGAAGCAAGCGGGCTACGAGGTCGTGATTGCGCGCGACGGCGAACAGGCGGTGGCCGCGGCGCGCCGCGAACAACCCGATCTGATCATTCTCGATCTGATGCTGCCCAAACTCGACGGGCTGGAAGTGCACCGCATCGTGCGCCGGGAAAGCGAGGTGCCGGTGATCATGTTGACCGCGCGGGACGCCGAGATCGATCGGGTGGTGGGCTTGGAACTCGGCGCGGATGATTACGTGGTGAAACCGTTCAGCGTGCGCGAATTGATCGCGCGCGTGAAGACCGTGCTGCGCCGATCGATCCCGCGCCCGATCACGGATTCGCCCGATCGGTTGGCCGTGGGCGATCTCAGCATCGACGTGACGCGCCACGCAGCGCGCCTCGGATCGATCCTGCTGGAACTCACCGCGCTGGAGTTTGCGATGTTGACCACGCTGGCCCGCCACGCCGATCAAGTCTTAAGCCGCGAACAATTGCTGGAGCAGGTATGGGGTTACGACTATCACGACGATCTGCGCGTGGTCGACGCGGTGATCAAACGGCTGCGTTCGAAACTGCGCCAGGCCGCGCCGGATGCGGAATGGATTGTGACGGTAAGAAGTGTGGGATATAAGCTGACCCAATGAATGCGGAACTCGGAATGATGAATGCGGAATGATGTGTTCGATACCGCATTCCGCATTCATCATTCCTAATTCCGAAATTCCATGTTTTCCAGTCTTCGTCAACGCTTAATGCTCAGTCACCTCGTCGTCATCATCTTGGCGATGGGGTTGGTGGCGTTGACGCTGCTTTCATTCCTGGAGAACTACTTTTTACAATCGGCCGAAGATAGTCTGATCGCACAGGCGCGTTTCACCGTCCAGACCATCATCCCGAATGCACTGACTGCCGGGCCGCCGGTGACGACACAAGCGCCACTCAACAATGCGATTCAACAGCAGGCAGGCAATCTCAATTTGCAGACGTCTCCGCTGACACCGACGGCCGGCCTGCTCAACACGCTGGACTTGTCCTCTCTGGCAAACACTTCTTTGCAACTCGGCACACAGCTGGATACACGTGTTCGCTTGCTTAACGCGCAAGGTCACGTACTCATCGATTCGTCAAAGTCCGCAACGGATTCCGATCTGCTCAATGATGCCCTGGTGACGCGCGCCCTGCAAGGACAATACGCCAGCCGCATCGACACGACGAGCGCTGCGCCGGCGGTGTCCGTGGCCATGCCGATTTTGAATGACGGGCAAACGATGGGTGTGGCTTATCTCACGCAAAGCCTGCGCGATGTGCTGACCGTGCTGAACGATCTGCGCGCGCGCCTCTTGCTCTCGACGCTGATCGCACTGGCGCTATCGGCGTTTGTGGGCGGATGGTTGTCGCGGCGCATTACGCGCCCGGTGCAGCAGCTCACCTCTGCGGCCGAAGCCGTAGCCGCGGGGCATTTCGATCAAGCGGTGCAGGTTAATTCACACGATGAGCTTGGCCGCCTGGGTCAGACGTTCAACGACATGACCTCGCGCTTGCAAGCCGCCCGCCAGATGCAAGTGGACTTCGTCGCCGATGTCTCACACGAACTGCGTACGCCGTTGACGTCGATCAAGGGTACGATCGAAACGCTGCGCGCTGGAGCCGTGAACGATCTGGAGGTGCGCGATCGATTCCTCGAAACGGTGGAAACCGAAACCGATCGGCTGATCCGCCTCGTCAACGATCTGCTCATGTTGTCGCGCGTCGATTCGGCCGCACTCAACTTGCGCCGCAAGCCCACGGACATGGGCCGTCTGGTGCAGGCCTTAGCCGATCGGTTGGCCCAGCAAGTGCAAGCGCAGGCCGCGACGCGCGATCTCAAAATCGACGTAACGGTCGATCCCGATGTGCCACTCGCCTGGGCCGACGCCGATCGCATCGAACAGGTGCTGCGCAACCTCATGGACAATGCCATCAAGTATTCACGCCCCGGCGGATCGATCACACTGCGCGTATCAACCACCGCAGACCATTGGGTGCTGATTCAAGTGCGCGATGAAGGCATCGGTATTCCCGCCAGCGAATTGCCGCGTCTGGGTGAACGCTTCTATCGCGCCGATAAAGCGCGCTCGCGCGGCGGGCATGGCCTGGGCCTCGCCATCGCACAGAGTTTGATCCGCGCGCATGGTGGCGAGTTGTGGCTGGAGAGCGAAGAAGGCGTCGGCACGACAGCGAGGTTTACAGTACCGACACTTTCCCCAAAACATTGATACGGGCGAGGTTCACGTATTGGCCTTCGGCGTCAAATTGCGAGAACGTCTGTACATTGGGAAGGAAGAGGTAAAGCTATGAATATTGTCCCCCTGGCTGAAGTGAAGGCACCTTCAGCACTTATATTCAAAAGACACAACAAGGGCCGGTTATCGTCACCAAGAATGGTCGAGCGGTTGCCGTCATGCTCAACGTCAAGGACGACGACCTCGAGCGAATCCTGTTGGCGAACTCTCCACGGCTTCAGGCGATCCTAGCGGATGCGGAAAAACGCATCCAGACGACCGGCGGCGTCAAGCATGAAGAGATGTGGGCGATGATCGAGTCTGCGCCGCAGGAGAAACCCAAGCCTGCGCGCGCCAAGCGCAAGGTTTGACACGGCTTGTCTTTCAAGTTATCCGCTTCGTCTCACCTGTTCCCTCATTGCCCCTCGATCGTCTCTATCCTATCACCAAATTGTCACACACATCCTCTATAGTAAGAGCATCAATCTTTTGCTATGGAGGATTTCCATGTCGTACAAAACTCGCCTGCTGTTGGTCGTGGTTAGTCTCGCTGTGATCCTATCGTTCTTCGCTAATCGATCGAATGTCACCGTCTCGCCCGCGCTGGCCGCCGGCAATGATTGCGACAGCAGCCGCTCGATCCAGGTCAGCGGATCGGCCACCGTCAAGGTCATCCCCGATCTCGTCACGATTCAACTCGGCGTCACGTCCAACGACACCAGCCCGCAAGGCGTCTACGACAAGAACACCGCGGCCATCAAGAAGGTGACGGCAGCTATTCGAGCGTTAGGTGTGGCGGACAAAGACATCTCCACCGATTACTACCTCATCCGCCCGGTGTACAACGACTACGACTCGCTGGACATCAAGGGTTATCGCATCAACAACACCGTCATCATCAACCTCAAGGACGTGAGCAAAGTCAGCCAGGTGTTGGCGGCGGCGCTGTCCGCCGGAGCGAACGAGGTCGTCGATGTGCAGTTCAAGACCAGCCAGCTGCGCCAGTATCGCGATCAGGCGCGCGAGTTGGCGATGAAGGCCGCCCAAGAGAAAGGGCGCGATCTAGCGGGCGCGGCCAATGCGCAGCCGGGCTGTTTACTCAACATCGACGAGAATAGCGGAACATCGTACTACGGTGGTTGGTGGGGCGGGCGCAATCAGGCGATGACACAAAACGTCATGCAGAATGCGGCGGGCAACGCGCAGCCGCCGAGCGACGACGGGCCGATCAGTTTGGGGCAAATCGCGGTGCAGGCGGAAGTCAATGTGAGATTCAGTCTGAAGTAGCCGCTCCCCCTCTCCCGAAATCGTCCTTCGACTTCGCTACGCTCCGCTCAGGATGCGATTTCGGGAGAGGGGTTGCCGCAGGTCCCGCGTTGTCTGCGGGAGTGGGTGAGGTTACAGATTCAACTTCTTCAACAGATCAGGCCGGCTCTTGAGCGTGGTCCGTGCCAGCCGCTCGAAAATTTTCTGCCACTTATCCAGCACCGCGAAGGCCGCATCCCGATCGGCCGTCGATTTGGTCGTCGTGCGATCGGTGGCGGCGGGCGTTAACGCGGAGCTCGCCGTACACATCTCCCGCGCCGCTGATTCTGCGCCATTGCGCCCCTACGCACGATGGATCAACCTCTTGAAGGTGGGGCCGGGGGGCAGAGGGATACGGGCGCGTTCCTCCAAGGTAGTCGCGTGGCGGCGCATCATTTCCAACTTGAGGCTCTCTTCACCCATGCGCATAGCCCAACGGTGATTGGCACCGAAGACAGGCTTGAGCAGGAAAGAGAGCGAACGGAGCAGAGGTTTGTCGGCGCGGATTTTCCAGTCGTAGATGACATTAACCCATTCGCCCTGCTGCTCCAGGGTCCAAATGCCGCGCCCGATGAAGTCCCCCCACGCCTCCAACGAAAATCCGTAGGGATATGAGGACTCGGTGACGCGGAAGGACCAACGCAGCGTATAGGGCAGCCAGCCTTTGGTATACAAGCGAACCACCTTGCCGATCCCATTTTCGTCACCTGCTTCCACTTCTTGGACACCGAGATAAACGGAAGGCCACCACCGGACCAGGTCAGTCGCTTGACCCAGGATTTCTGCAACCTCCTTGACAGTCCCTTTGATACGCCACTGGGTGATGAAATGATACTCGTTGGCCGTCATCTCAACTCCTCCTTAAAGTGTTGCTGTCTTTCCGATAGTCATTCCTGCGTCGCATCTCAACGTAAACATACAACATTGGAATGACTGCCAGGATCGCCACGAGGCTTACGACGAAGACCCAGGTAAATGGCTTCGCCTGATCCAATGTGCTCCAGGTGCGTAACAGCGCGATCAGAATAAACAACATCGACACCCATTGGCTTTCCAGCAGAATCCGGCCTGCACTCCAACGCGGATCGAGCACCAGACATACGCCGAATACACCTTGCAACGCGAACATGCTGCTGATGACACGTGCGGTGAGGGCGGTCAGAGACCAGGGCCAGAGCGCCACCATGATGTCTGGTTGGAGAAACAAACCCAGGCTAATGAGGAGGTTGGCAAGCGCTGCACTACCGATGACATAGCGGGCGATGCGCGGGAGCACAAAATCTTCGGCCTCGGGTGTGCCAGGGTCGGTGCGGCGGTTCCGTAACCAGACGCCCAAGACGAGAAACGGTGTGGTGAAATACAGTAACGCCCAGGTATAGAACGAAATATGACCCTGATTGAAACGATCCAGGTGCAGCAGGGTCGCGATTCCCATGAAAGAGGCGAAGGCCGTGACTGGCAAAAAGCCCATGCCAATGTGATGCCAGCGACGCGCGAAGACTGCACGCCCGAAGAAATATGCGCCACCCATGTAGGCCGACGCTAACATCATGGCCGACATAGGTGCTTTGATTTCCCAGGCGAACAACTCCTTCGTCTCGCCGGGCCTCAGATAAAGAATATAGAATGCTGCTATGAGGAAGGGAACGATGCTCGCTGCGAGCCAACGTGTTGCCGGGTAGATGCGGTCGTCGCGCATAGTTGTACCGTGCCTTTGAATTTCTACTTGTCCGAACTGTGTTCCTACGTAGAGAAGTCGCTCAACAGGTAGTGGACGGAATTCTTCCGCGTTATCCCCCAATCGGGGCGTCATACGGAAACCAGAATAGCGACGCCCTGAGTATACGCTCATATTTCGTCCGGCGTCAACGCCCAAAAAATCGTGCGAGGGGCATCCATTACCCCTCGCACGATTACGCGTTAGCGCTTGCCGCCTTTGGGTCACAGATTCAACTTCTTCAACAGATCAGGCCGGCTCTTGAGCGTGGTCTGCGCCAGCTGCTCGAAAATCTTCTGCCACTTGTCTAGTGTGGCGAAAGCCGCATCCCGATCCGCCGTCGATTTGGTGGCCGCGCCGATGGCAGCATTCTGATCTTCGTCGGCTTTCTTGAAGGCATCCACAGCGGCGAGCGCCGACGTGAGATAAGCCGCCGGATAGCCGTTAGCCGCGAAGGTCGCCGCGTAAGGTTCTTTCTGCGCCTCTCGATACGACATCTGCGCCGTGCCGATGAATTGCTGCGCATCCTTGGGGATGCTGCCGTTGAGGCTGAGCGCAGTGCGATCGGCGGCGGCGGGGAACAGGCGGCGGGCGTTGACGCGGAACTCGCCGACCATTTCACGCGCCGCCGATTCTGCGCCGTTGCGAATGGCGCTGATTTGCCCTTGCGTCTTTATCGCCGTTTGCCGCACGCTGAAGGCGGCTTGAGCGGCCTGCTGCAGGGCCAGACCTTCAGCGAACTTGGCGGCATCGAAGCCGCGCGACGCGAGCAGTGCCATGATTTCGGTGTCGGCTTGCGCCGTCGCCAGGGTTTGCCCGACGCCGACGATGCGGTCGAGCATGGCCTGATCTTGTTCGGCGCGTTCTTTGACGGGTTTCGGCTTCGAGACCCTCTGCCTTAGGTAGAAAACTCTGCGCCTTTGCCTTGAAGTTCCCTGCCTTGTTTGCGTCGTCCCGATGAGTATATTTACGGCCCTGTCCTGTTGTCCAAAGACTCCCAACATTATTTGCGTGGCTCTTGTTTGTTTATTTAAGGCGACCTGCTCTTGGACGGTGACACCCGGCTTTCGGTCGGCGACGATTGGCCTTTGGTCAATGAGGATTTGCTCTTGGTCAAAGGCGCGCTCTTGTGGATCACCTCACGGAAACATCCAAGGCACTGAACAACTGTTGGATATAATCGCCTTGCTGGAACAGCACATGATGCGCAGTGAAGTCGGCTTGTGTGTGTTGACCGTCACCGAACAGACGTTGTATATCGGCAAATTTCGTCACGGAGATGATGAACGATTCAAGCGACACATGCGGCTGTGCCAATCGTACTTGAATGTCTTTGATCTTGAGGTGCAATTGTATCTTGGGATCGTTGAAGTTACCCAGGTTGCGAATGCCTTTCGGATCGATGAAGACGATTTGCTGCCGGGCATCCTGCTTGAGCCACAGGATGAAGTCAGGGTAGAAAGTGGCCTCTTCAAAGAAGCCAATCCCACGACCGCGCGACAGATTGCGCAGCAGGAAGATATGCTTGTCTTTGAACAGGGCTGTGTTGCTCATAAAGAACTGACGCAAGTCAAAGACGAACTGGCGCTCACCTTCGTTGAGGCCGGGCGGCACCGACGAAATGTCGGGGTGCTGCGCGGTGAGCAAGGGCTGATAGAGGTGACGATCAAAATGAATGTTAGGCGGCAAAGTCGTATCTTGCTCGTATAAGACTTGGCCTTTAGCGATGAGCGCCCGCACTTGCTTGATCACATCGATGCGCGAGCGGCGAATCCTAACGGTGTAATCCTGGAAGTTGTCGTCCTCGGTGGTGAGTGGGCGATACTCTAATTGATCGCGCTCCCACCGGGCACGACGTTGAGTATAGAAGCGATCGGCGTATTTGCGGAGCAAGCTTAAGGCAATCGTTTCGATGCGCGCTATGTCGGCAAATGAGCGCGGAACTAGATCGGTCTCGGCGCAATAGAGTTCATAGTGTTTGCGTTCCAAAATCTGGCGCAACACGGCTTTAGAAATGGCAAGGTTTGTCCAACCCTTCTGCGCTTTGTAGTCCAGCATGGCAAAGTAAAGTTTGTCCCAATCCAGTAAGGGCAGAAACTGATCGGGAATGAAGCGGGCCGGTGATGCTTCCGGCAACAATCCGGGCGCGGCCGCCGCCGATTCGAGTAACTGCATTTGTGGGCGCAAATCGAGGGTGACGTTGAGCGTGTCATCCAGAACGAGCGGCATGAATTCATGTTCGTGAAACAACGCATCGTCTTTGAGACGCGGCACGAACAAGCCGTTCTTGAGAAAGGTTTTATTCGGCACAATGGGCAGCGGGATTTCGTCAAAGCCTTCTGTCTCGATGCCTTCCTGCTCCAGATAGGTTTTGAACTGGGTCATGTAATTGGCGCGCACGCCGAAGATGTTCAACTTTTCCAGCAAGGGCAGGTGCGACGGATGCGGCGCGGCTTGCGGCGCGAGCAAGAAGCGACTGCGCTTCAGCGAATGATCGCGTCCTAACAGGCGAACGCCGCGCCCGAAGAGTTGAATGATCTGCGTACCTTCGCCTTTGCCCATATTGAGCAGACCCATGCTCGACACCCGCCAACTGCTCCAGCCTTCAATGAATTTTTTGGAGCCGATCAAGACATTGACGCGGGAAGCAGGCGTGTTGATCTGGTTGAACAAGCTGTCCGAGAAACTGTCGTCTTCTTCACGGCTGACGCCCGCCGCTTCGGCCAGTTTGAAAAAGGCCGACGTGTCGCCAATGTTGATGACGCCGAAATAATGATCGGCCTCGCCTGCTCTTAAGCCAATTTCACCGTCGGCATTCTTGATGGCGACCAAATGCAATTCGGTGCGGGCTTCAATGTGAAAAACGCGCTTGAGCACGTCGGCCAGCAAAGCGCCGGGTTTCAAAGCCAACTCGCGGACGTAGTCAAAGCGGCCTTCAAAGATGTCGCGCCCTTCCGGGTCTTTGAGATCAGACTTGCCTTTGAGGATGGCTTGCAGGGTGTTCGTCGTCCAACTGCCTTCATTCTTCAGGGCGCGGCGCAAGAATAACACCACGCGCAGCACATCCGACTTCTTTTCTTTGTCTTCAGAATAGACGGCATTGACGCTGCTGCCGACGAAAATCCACAACGGCATTTCGAGATGATAAGACCTGAGTTCAGTCTGATGATCGGCATAGCAGCGCGCTTGTTCGTAGAACGAGAGCAGATTGCCTAACAAGAGGGTGTCCGTCAGATCGTCGGCCGTATCGGTGCGCAAGTTGAGAATGGCGTAGTCCTTACCGTAGCCGTCGCCCCAGAAATACTTATAAGAATAGTCAAACAAGATCGACTTGGAATATTCCGTGAGCAAGTCCGGGTCCTGGGCAATGTTGATGGCCTGACCAAAGGTCGCGCTGTATTCAAAGGTGAAGCCATTCGCGCCAAGCCGGTCACGATAGCCTTTCCATACTTCGCCGCCACTCCCCTTGTGGCCCTCATCGACAAAGATGAGATTGGAATTGCCTTCAAAGTGGTCAATATCGACGCTGACCCCGCCGCCTGTTTTCTTTTCGGTGAACTTGGTGATCTCGATGACGCGGATCGATTTCTCGCCCGTCAGCGTCATGGCTTCGGCCTGACTAAACGGCAGGCCGGGCAGGCCGCTTTTCTCTAGCTCGTCTAAATGCTGCGCGCTCAAGCCTTCGTTGGGCGTAATCAGCAGCACATCGTCCAACGGCGCAACCTGATAGCGGAAGAACTGCCGGTAGTTGAGATGCAGCAAGAGCGTCTTGCCGCTGCCCGTCGCCATCCAGTAGGCGATCTTGTCGAGGTCAGTGTCGTTGAAAAACGGGTAATGCGTGCCATATACCATGCGGCGATTGGCTTCGGCCACAAAGGCGTTCAGCCGCTTCTTGAAACGGAGGCGATCCGTCGCGCGCCAGTATAGATAGAGCTCGGTGTACAGCGCGGCCAGGTATTGAAAGTAACGAAGGCGGATCGGTTCGAGGCGGCCCCGATTGATGGCGGCGAGGTCGGCCTTGATGTTTTCATCGCACGTCGCCAGCACATCGACCGGCGCCTTGAGATTGGCGCGGCTCTTGAGGACATTATAGAAATGACTGTGACCCTGTTCGTCGTAACCTTCGGCGGTATCTTTGAGCACGGCTTGAAGTTCGGTAAATTTAGCCGCGCCGAAGAGATCGTTGAAGTAGGCGAAGAGGATGAGACGATCTTCTAGTTTGAGTGGTGGTTGACCGTTAGGCATATCTTGTTATCCGCGTGTCATTCTCTGAGAGAGTGTTTCTTAAAGTCGCATTGCTTGTCATTCCCGCATGCTTTCGCCTGGCGCGTCGCCGGCACTATGTGCCGGGCACGACGAAGCGGGAATCCAGAGGCACTGCCCGCGCAACTCGCTAATCGTCACTCTGGATGCCCGACAAAAGCATTCGGGCATGACGTGTTTCGGGCATGACGTGTTACTGAGCCATCAGCCGGCCATGCGCTGCTTGAAAATGGGATCGAGACTTTCCGCACCGGGCACATAACTATCGCCGTTGATGTAGACGCGATCCGGCGCGGCGTCTTTCAGAATTTCGGTCGTGATGAAGGCTTGGTCCTGCTCCAGGTCCAATCCTTCAAGGTCGCGCCAGATGATGGCGATGTTTTCATGATCCAGTGTACCGAAGACAACACGGTAAGTCCGGTCTGGAGCTTCAAAGGCCAGCCGCCGCGTGACGGTGAGGCCGAGCAGGTAATTAAAGGTTTCGACCAAATCCACTTGGGTTTCAACGGTCTCGCCGTTACGCGCCAGGTTGAGCGTATAGTCAAACGGATGCACGAGTTTGTCCACATTGAGGCGTGGGCCACTGGCGCGCGTTTCGTGATCCAGCATGTAGCGCAGCATGTAGTCAGTGAAGGCAGGCAAGAGTTCCGGTTGCGGCTTCAGCGCCGGATCGAAGACGAGGTTGTTGAGCGTGTCCTCGTAACTTTCCAGCCGTTGATACTTGAAGATGTGGCTGACGCCCACTGCATCTTCAACGGGTTCGCCATTTTTCCATTCGCTGGCATAGATGACTTTTTGGATGCGCGGCTTGAGGACAGTATCGAAGTAATCGCCCATTTCGACCAGAACATATCGGCGCTTGCGTTTATCGCGACTATTAAGGTTAATTAACGCATGCGCAGTAGTACCCGAGCCAGCAAAAAAGTCTAAAAACACTTCGCCATCTTGGCTGGCAAAAGACAAGAGGCGTTCCAGAAGCTGAACGGGCTTTGGTGTAGCATTACTGAAAACTAACTCACTTCTTTCGCCAAACATGGCTGTAATGGTGTATGACCCTAACCGCCCATCGAGTGAAATAACACTTCGGAACGAATCCAAATAATCCTGTAAATAGANNTCTTTATCGATAAAATCGCGCTTCATGGTCGTCCACGGAAAGCGATAGCCATTGACCGGCTTCCGCATGGGCTTCTTTGTGACAGGGTGATGAATCTCGTAATCGTATCCATTGGGGTGTGGATTGTGAACGCTTTCAGAACCAGTGTACGGACCATCGCTATCAACAAATTTATATCTCTCAAGTTCACCGATTATTTCCGAGTTGTCTTTAATGAATTCGCGGTATTGCTTCTCAATATCTGAAAGTGCCAAGCCTTCTGCTTTAAGGGCTTCATAACGTGTTAGCAACAACTCTTTTGCGTAACTATAAGCGCTTTTCCATTCGGACGGTAGCGAATGAATATCTTTAGCGAAGCAAAACAAATACTCATGCTCCAGTGCAATTTGTGTTGGGTTATTGTCAGTAGCGTTTTTCCAGACTATGTCACCAACAAGATTTTCCTCCCCGAAGCATTCACCCAGTAAGCGACGTAAATCTGCTGCCTCATTTTTATCTATTGAACAAAAGATTACGCCATCATCCGCCAAAAGCTCGCGCGCGAGCCACAATCGATCATACATCAATGCCAGCCAACTTGAATGCTGAAATTTGTCTTTATAAATAAACCCATCATGCCCAGTGTTGTAGGGAGGATCGATATAGATGCACTTCACACGGCCATGGTAGTGTTGTACTAACAAATGCAATGCTTGGAAGTTTTCGCTTTGAATCAACACGCCGTAGGTTTGTTCGTCCAAATTTTCAATGCTGGCCAGTAAGCGGTCTCTGAAATCGGCGTCAAAGAACTGCGTATCCAGTACTAGCGACGAGTGGTCTTTCAAAAACTGCGCGGCCGCTTTGCCATTGCCTTTGGGGCGTTTGACCTTAAACAAGTTTTCCCATTCAGCCCATTGGGCCTTGTTGGCCATGATCTCCGGGTAGAAGTCCTCGGTAATGTGATCCAGCGTAATACACCACTCAGTCTGGGTGACAAATTTCTTCTTCTCAAACAGCCGCTTTTGAAAGTCTTCAATCTGCGCCAGAAAGCCAATCATCTGATGCCCCAGATAGCGCACCACCTTGGCGCGGGCCAGCAGGCGACGCGTGGGTTCTTCAGCCGGGTCAAGGTCGCCGCCCAAATCGTCCAGGCGAAAGATTTCATTCTTGATGTAGAAGTCCAATTCGCGCTGCAAGAAACCGCGCAAATCCTTGTGAATGAAATAGTCGGAGGTATTACGCCGGGTGTATTTGGACAGGTGATGGTACAGAGCGGTCTGCTCGTCGTCATCCGTCTTCGCCAATAGGCCGCGCAGCGTCTTGTCGTCGATGGCGCTCAACAACTGCGGCGCAGCCGCCTCATTGATGGCGTCTTGCACTTTCTTGCTGCCGTAGGTTTCCTTCTCTGCGGCGGTGAAGGGCCGATATTCAAACAAGAGCGTGCAGGTTTTAGTCGCGGCGTCTAGTGATACAGGCGCGTTGGCGCGCGGGATAAAGTAGCGATTCTCGCCTTTGACGTTGTTCTGCTCGGTTTCGGCTGCCATCAACTTGAAGTAGACGGTGTAGCCGCCGGGTTGAACTTTGAAAACGTAGTCGCGGAAGGTCTCCGCCGTTTTGACGTAGTATTGATCGCGGTTGGCCCAATGCAGCATGACTTCTTCGCCGTTGTAGGGAATGGCATACTTATCGCGTCCATAACGGCGCAGCGTGATGAAGTCACCTTCGGAGTAATAGCGGGCAAAGAAGGTATAGAGATCGTTGAAGACCTGCGCTTCCTGCTCGGCGGACACGGTCACGACTTTGGCTTCGCCACGCTTGGTTTCGTATTGTGTCACCAACGGCAACTGCAATTGCTTAAACTGCGCAGCGATATTGCCTTCATCATCCATGGCAGTATCGCCCAGCGTCTCGCGCACTCTCTTTTCCAGCACTTGCACTTCGGCCTGAGCGTTCTGACTGACCCCCTGCGCGAATTCTTCAAAGGCTCCGCTGACGGCATCAAGTAAGTCATGCTGAATGAAGGCGTCCACCTCGGCGCGCTTCTGGTTCATGATGCGGTAAATGCCGAAGTCTAAATCTGCCGAATCGAATTGGAACAGTTCACGCAGCAGAGATTGCAGTTTGGCGCGATAGTCAGTAGGCATAGTGGCGATCCTTCAAGCGGATGAGGCAAGTATAGCGAGAATGGGAGCGCGGGTCAAACGGATAGAAAGCAACCAGCCGCCCGGCTCTCAAGTGAATCGAAAGCCGGACGGCTGGCAAACGGGTGAGGCTGCGACGCTGCTTACTCCTCCAGATTGATCACGCTAATGCGCGCGGCCACCTGCCGCGCGATCTGATTCAAGGCGATGGCGGCCACCGCCTCGGCTTTATTGGCCACGATGGGCTTGCCCGCGTCGCCGCTCTCGCGCACCTGCGGATCGAGCGGCACGCTGCCGAGGAAGGGCACTTTCAAGCGCTGCGCCATCCGTTGCCCGCCGCCCTCGCCGAAGAAGACGATTTTCTGTCCCGTCTTCGGATCGATGTACGGCCCCATGTTTTCCACGATGCCCAGAATCGGCACTTCGAGTTTCTCGAACATGCGCAGGCCCTTCAACGCATCGGCCAGCGCCACTTCTTGCGGCGTCGTGACGATCACCGCGCCCGTCAACGGCACCGACTGCGCCAGCGTCAACTGCGCGTCACCTGTGCCCGGCGGCAGATCGATGATCAGATAATCGAGTTGACCCCAATCAACTTCAGTTAGGAATTGCCGGATAGCCGAGTGGATCATCGGGCCGCGCCAGATGACGGGTTGATCGGGATCGACCATGAAGGCCATCGACATCAAGCGCACGCCATAGGCCAACGCCGGCGTGATCTTATCGCCCGCCACGCGCGGCAGCTTATCGACGCCCATCATCAACGGGATGTTGGGGCCGTAGATGTCCGCATCGAGCAGGCCCACGCCCGCGCCCATCTGCGCCAGCGCCACCGCCAGATTCGCTGCCACGGTCGATTTGCCCACACCGCCCTTGCCGCTCGAAATGGCGATCGTGTTGCGGAACGACACCGGCAGTTGATCGATGATGCGTTGATCCGCCGGCACTTCCGACTTCCAATTGATCTCCACTTGCTTCACGCCGATCTGTGCCAGCACGTCCTGGCAGTTCTGCTCCATCTGCGCGGTGAGCGGACAGGCGGGCGTCGTCAACACGATCGTGAAGGCCACGTCATCACCCTTGATTTTCAGGTCACGGATCATATTGAGCGTCACCAAATCTTTGTGCAGTTCCGGTTCGCGCACATTGCGCAGTGCGCCGAGGATGCGTTCTTCAGTTAACTGTGTCATTCAAATTCTCCTTTAACTCAACAAAACCGCTCTCGCCCGGAATGATCCGACGAGAGCGGTCTGCCTGTCAGAATGTGCCAGACCCACCCGCTAGGGCGCGTCAAACACCGCGTTGACATCCAGTTGCAGGGCCGGCAACACGCTCGAGGCGGCCTGTGCGCCGCGCTCAAAATGTCCGTGCTCCACATACGCACCCTGCTGTAGTTGCAGCACCGTCACCGTTTCATTGCGTGGATCAATAATCCAATACTCGCTGATGCCCGCCTGTGCGTATTCCTGCCGCTTCACAATCCAATCGCGATCGGGATCATCGGGGCTGACCACTTCCATGACCAGATCGGCGCCATCCCAGTATTCATTGTGCCGTCGTTCATCGTCGGCCTTAAATAGCATCACCAGATCGGGTTCACGGAACTTGCCCGACTTCAACCGCAGACGCAGCGGCGCGAACAGGGCCTTGCCGCCCAGCGCCTGTGCCACCGCCGATAAGATCGTAAACAGATAAGCGACCATGGTTTGATGATCGTCCGTCGGCATCGCCAGCACCTCAACGCGGCCTTGCGAAAACTCCACTAACCGATTGGTCTTCAACCCCAGATAATCGACCTCGCTCCACAGGCCCTGCGCCGGGAACAGGCGCGCGATCTCCCACGCGGGCTCGGCGAATTCGCTGCGATTGAGGGGAGGCACTGGACGAATAGCCATGATTTAATTCCACTGCTTTACGCGGCGGGCTTTGCTTCACCACCCGGTTTGGCGGCCTCGGCCGCTTTAGCAGCGGCGGCGGCTTTCTTGGCCGCCGCCGCGGCCGCTTTCTCAGCGTCCTTGCGCGCGGCTTCTGCCGCGTCTTGAAGCTCGCGCGCCCAATCGGTGGGATGAATCGCCGCGTGATAGGTATCGGGCTTGGTCAGGCGCGCTTTATCAAACACTAACGTAGTGAAACGCTCGAAGGTCGACAATTCGTAATCGTGATCCATCTTGATGGCGTCGAACGGGCAGAACTCCGCGCACAAGCCGCACGACATGCAGATCGTCGCGTCGATGGTGAACTGCGCCGGCTGCGGCACCGGGCGATTGGTTTTGGGATCATTCGTGCGGACGATCCAGATGCACTGCGGCGGACAGACCTTGGCGCAGATGCCGCACGAGGTACACTTGTCTTCGTTCTTCTGCGTGTCAAAGACCAGGAACGGAATGTAGCGGAAGTTTTCGGGCACGGGCAGTTTTTCTTCAGGGTACTGCACCGTAAAAATGCCTCTAGCCTTAGGGCCCTGCCGCTCCGCCATGTACTTGTCGTTGTAGCGTCCACCCTTGAAGACGAGTTTCAGGTCTTCGACATACGTCTCCACGAAGTGTTTCAACGTGACGCCCATGCCTTTGATGATGCCTGATCCGTACATTGATCTTACCTCTTACCGATCCGTTTCGCCCAGCACGATGTCGATGCTGCCCAGGATGATGACCACGTCTGCGATCTTCTGGCCGACGCTCATCGGGCCCAGCGCCGTCAAGTTGATGAATGACGGGGCGCGGATGTGATACCGATAGGGATTCGGCGACCCATCGGACACCACGTAGAAACCAAGTTCACCCTTGGGGCCTTCGACGCGGCCATAGGCCTGCCCGGCTGGCACCCGCGCCGAATATTGTTTCTTGCCCGCCTGAATCTCGCCCTTCTCTGGAATTTGCTGCAACGCTTGTTGCAAGATGCGAATCGATTGGCGAATCTCGTCGAGACGGAGCAAGTAGCGGTCGTACACGTCGCCGTGATTGCGCACCGCCACATCAAAATCGAAGCGATCGTAAATCGAGTAGGGTTCGGCGCGGCGCACGTCATAGGCCACGCCGGAAGCGCGCAGCACCGGCCCGGCTACACTGTACTTCACCGCATCGTCGCCCGTCAACACGCCGGAATTCTCGCAGCGCGCGCGGATGATTTCGTTTTCGCTCAAGAAGTAATCAAGTTCGTCGACCTTCTTGGGCAAACGATTGAACACCAACTCGCGGCACGTTTCCAGCCAACCGGCCGGCAAGTCGCGCGCCACGCCGCCGAAGCGGAAATAATTGCACATCATGCGNNATCACGCGGATGTATTCGGCGCGTTCGGGCGGCGTGACCTTCATTAGCTTCTCGACGGCCAACGCATACCCGAAGTTGTTGCTCATCGACGAGAGGTAGTCCAATCGATCGGTGAATGGCATGTTCTGAATGTACGTGTTGCGCTCGCCGATCTTTTCATGATTGCGATGCAGGTAGCCCATCACCGGTTCGAGGTGCGTGATCTTCTCGCCGTCCAGCGTCACGACCATGCGGAACACACCGTGCGTGGAGGGGTGCTGTGGCCCCAGGTTCACCACCAGCTCATCGGTTTCCAGATGCTCGTGGAATTGCCCGCGGCCATTGCCGTTGCCATTGCCTTCCACCGCTTCCTTGGGCAGAAAGGCGCCATTTTCATCGACGTAAAAATTCTTCAATCGATCGTACATGGCCGCGTCGCCCTGTGCGGTGTACACCGCCGGATCAAAATTGGCGGGGAAGTTGACGTTATCCGCAAAGGCCACGCGGTCTTCCGCGCGCCGATAGTTCCCGCTCGGCCAACGGCTGTCGTAGGGCTTGGTGTCCTGCTCGTAATAAGCCTCTTTCCAATCCTTGCGCAGCGGGTGCCCTTCAAAACCTTCCCACATCAAGATACGCTTCAGATTCGGATGCCCGTCGAACTTGATGCCCATCAAGTCCCACACTTCGCGCTCTTGATAATCCGCACCCGGCCACACCGCCGTCAGCGAGGGAACCACGGCATTATCACGCGGCGTGCGCACTTTGAAGAGCAGCGGCGCCCCGCCCACCCGCGTGTTCAACGCGTGATAGACCACTTCCATCTCGTTCTGGGCGAGATAGTCTACGCCGGTCAAATTGGTGAGATAGTCGTAGCCTAGATCGTCGCGGATAAAGGTCGCCGCTTCGACGAGCCGATCGGCGTTGATCACAACGCCTTCGTAGTCGCCGGGCTTGATGGCCTCGCCGAATTTTTCTTTGAGCACCGCCAGCGGGCCGGTGAGTTCTGCAACTGGAGCGGCAGCAGCTTTAGCAGCCATCGTCTTTCCTCATTTATCGGTACACGAATCCCACGAATAACACGAATATGAATATCATTCGTGAGATTCGTGCTATTCGTGTACTAAGCTTTAGCGGGTTCGGCCACAGGCTCGGCCTGAGGCTTGCTCAACTCAAGGATTTCCGCCGCGCGGCGCACATCGATCAGATCAGGCCCCAGGATCGGCACGGGCACTGCCTCGATCGCCGTCTTGCGATACCACGCCACGTCACGGATGCTCTGGCTCTCGATCTTCTCGAACAACTTCAAGAAGCCGTGCAGCAAAGCTTCCGGTTTGGGCGGGCAGCCCGGAATATACACGTCCACCGGCAGGAATTTATCGATGCCCGACACGACGTTGTAGCCTTCCTTGAACGGACCGCCGCTCGTCGCGCAGGCGCCCATCGACAGTACGTACTTGGGCTCCGGCATCTGGTTGTACAGCCGCACGATGGTGGGCACCATCTTCTTCGTGACCGTGCCGGACACGATCATCAAGTCGGCCTGGCGCGGCGAGGGGCGCATCAGGCCCGCGCCAAAGCGTTCGAGATCGTAGCGGCCCGCCGCCACACAGATCATTTCGATCGCGCAGCAGGCCAGGCCGAACATCATCGGCCACATCGAGCGCTTGCGGCCCCAATTGTAGAACTTGTCGATCGTGGAGATGAAGACGTTATTGCTCAGTTCCGGCGGGACACTCGGATCATTGGGGAATTGGTCAAACGGTTGACTCATGCGACGCAACCTCCTCGTACCATTCGCGTTGAATGTTTTCCAGCAAGTAATGTGCCGTGACAGACTTGTCGTCCGCAAACTCAGGCAATTCGATCACCCACTGGTGCAGCGTGGCCCACTCAACTTTCAGTGGATCGAGACCAGGATGAACCCGGTTCAGCGCCAGCGTAATGGCGTAATCATCTTCCCAGTACAGATCCATCGCATGCTGGCCCCTCTGGCCCGGCGCATCATTTCAAGCCGACAAACAGCGTCCTTCTTTGACCACGTGAAGAACGCCGTATGGGTTAGCGATTGCCTGAATAAACCTGGGGAAATACGTGCCCACGCGGGCCCCAATCGTTGGCTATAACGGATTGCGCTTCTTTAACGGCCCGCGCATGGTTATCAATCCCCGCTTCGTTCACTACGTCACGAATTGTGGTTATTGTACCGTCTATCAATCAAATTGACAACACTTTTGATCGAATTCTTTTCGCTCTGCGATCGTTGCTGCTCAGCCGTCATGCCCGAAGGCTTTCGCCTTACCCGCCGCAAAGCAGCGGAGGCGCGCTGGGCGTATCGGGCATCCAGATGACCTTTGCGAAGCGTGTTATCCCTGCGCTGGATTCCCGCCTTGCCGTACCCAGGCCTCACCGGGGCCTGGCGGCACGCATGAGCGAAAACGTGCGGGAATGACATCGCAGCGAAGGCTGATCTGAAAATGCTCGTAGCCCTCGTCTGCGAGGGCGTTCCCCGAGGACGGGGAACGGAGCGTTTTTATGGTTTGTGGTGAACGCAGTTCATGGCATCTGAGTAGTAACCTGCGATCGTAATAAGACGGGCCGGGAACAGTAGTATCTCCCCGAACTCATTATCACTTCACGCCACCGCCTACTGCATACACTGGCATTTTGCTCGGTTGCGAGAATGTGCCGCACAGGTTACAATTCGGCGGCTTTGTAACCTGAGATTGTATGACACTACCTCCCAGCATTCCGATTATTTTTCTCATCCTGGGCGCGCTGGCCGTTGGCGCCAGTGACTTGGCGCGTCTGCGCCGTCCCTCACTTGTGATGGCTATCACGTCGTTGTTGGCGTTGGGCGCGCTGTTGACGGTACGCAGCGAGGCACCCGTCACCCAAATCATCGCGGCCTGGCAGCCGGTATCGGTATTCAGCGTGCCGTTGAGCTTCCGCGTCGATTCAACGGCGTGGATTTTGGCGGTGGGTTTGTTAGTGGCGTTGAACGCGACCGCCTTCACCTGGGGGGCATATCCCGGGCAGAAACGACCCGCCCCTCGTGCGATTGCATTACTGCTAACCGCGGCCGCTCTCGCGGGTCTATTCGCCAGCAACTTATTGACGCTGGCTGTTGCCTGGGGTTTACTCGATCTGGCTTTTGTGGTGGCGTTGCTTATCCGCGGCGGATCAGAAGTGGGGCGGCGCGCGGCATTGGCCATCGTGGTCAACTTAGCCTCGACGGTGTGCGTGTGGATTGCGGCGCTGCTGATCGAAAATCAGCAAGGCAGCTTGTATTGGCATCTGTTCAATGCGCCAGAAGATGCCCGCGCGTGGTTGATGGCTGCCGCCGTGTTGCGGGTTGGTCTGTATCCTTTCCATCAATGGTTGCCCGTCGAGTTGGGTAAAGAACCCGATCGAGCAGTGATGCTCTTTGTGGTACCCACGATGTCCGGTCTGGCGTTATGGGCGCGCATGGCTGTCGCGCAGGCATTGCCTGAAAGTTCAATTGTGCCGGCGCTGACGGTATTAAGTATGGTCATTGGTGCTTTGCTGGCCTGGCGCAGTCCGCAACCACGCAACGGTTTGCCGTTTATTGCGTTATGCCTGGCCGGGTTCGTCGGATTGCTGGCCGCGTCCAAGCCCACTTCAGCGCAACTGACCGCGGCTGCCCTCAATTGGATGTTCATCGTCGTCAGTCTGTTCATCGCGCGCGGCCTGGATCGCAAGCAGCCGTTCTGGGCCGTCGGAGCATTGATCGCGGGATTAAGCCTGGCGGCCTTACCCGGCACGCTGGGCTTCGTGGTTCAACAAGGTGTCATCGCCGAGGCCATCCACGCCAAGCAGTGGCCCACCTTGATGGCAGTTGTCGTCGCACAAACGCTCGTCATCGCTGCTGTGTCACGGTTGATTGTGGCGGAGCAAACAGAATCTACACCGGCGAGCGTCTGGCGCAAAGCGTGGTGGGGCATCGCCTTAGCATTAGGCGCACTCCCCCTCATCGGACTAGCCAATGTCCCCGATGTGGTGTCAGGTTTACCAGCGACAAGTGTGTTGTTGAGCGAACTCTCTGGAGTAGGCGTGCTGGCGATCTTCGCGCCGATCGCGATCGGGATTGGCGCGGCGCGGGCCTGGCGCGGGCCAGCGCTGCTACGCGGCGCGTCCGATGGTGGAATCTCGATCTGGAGTCGTGTGCTCCGCCTGGAATGGCTGAACTCGGCAGTGTTCTACGTCATCGATCGCTTGACCGGCCTGCTGCGCGCCGCCGCCGGCGTCTTTGAAAGTGAAGGCGGCCTGTTGTGGACCGTGGTCGTGATCGTCATCGTGATCGTGATTTATACCGGCGCGTTACAGTGAAGCGGCGAAAAGGCACACGAGAAGAAACGCATGAACGTTGATATTGTTAAAACCATCGCCGCACTGCCCGGCACCGCCGTCCTAGTCGCGCTGTTGATTGCGGCCGGTCTGCTGGTGGTGTTGACGAATTGGCGCTTGCTCATTTTTGCGCTGGGGGCGCAGTATGTTTTGATCGGGCTGATGCTGACCCGCGTGGTGCCGATCGAACTGGCTGCTGTGAAGGCGCTGGTCGGCGTCATGATCTGCCCGGTGCTGTACATCACCGCACGGCGCATGCATTGGGGCCAAACCGAAGAAGAGAGCGATACGGAAGAAGAAGGGCCTGCGCCACGAGTGGTACGACCCAAACGCCGCTGGTGGTGGATTATGGGCGCGGGCCTGCCCGTGCGCGTCATCGTGACCGCACTCGCACTGGCGATGAGCATCAGTCTGGCCTCACGCAATCCACTGCCCATTACGGCCGATCAGGTCCTCTCCCGTGATTTCACCGTCGGCACCTTCAGCGTGATGCTGTTGGGCTTGATTAATGAGGTGCTGGCGGAGAATCCGTTGAAGGTGGGATTAGGACTCTTGAGTTTCCTGGCCGGATTTGAATTGTTCTTTACGGCGGTTGAACCGACGTTGACGATTGTGGGGCTGTTGGGTCTGACTAACTTGATTCTGGCATTGGCGATTTCTTACCTCACCGCCGCGTGGGCTTCACGCCCCAGCGAGGTGAAACCGTGATCTTCAGCCCGCTGCCCCTGATCGCCCTGCCCCTGATCGGCGCCGTGCTGACGGCGTTGTTGCGCCGCTTCTCGATGCTCAGTGCGTTGATCGCTACCCTGTTTCCCACGGCCGCCGCGTTGATGGCTATCTTTCATCCACTGGATAACCCATTACCGCTGCTCGGGCGGCAACTGTATCTGACCACGCCCGATCGCTACGCGCTGATCTTTTTGTTTCTGTGCGCAGCCGCAACCTTCTTAGGCGTATGGCGCACGACGCCGCGCTGGACGTATTACCCGGTAACGTTGGCAGCGCTGGCGGCCGTAGCTGCGGCCTTGGGCGCACGCCCGGTCATCATCGAGGTGATCGGCGGACGGCCGTTCGATCCGTTCAATTATTCGGTGATGTTCTTCACCATCGCCGCTGTATTGACCATCTTCCCGCTGCAAGGCGGCCAGCCCGGTGTCGCGGTCGGCACCCTGCGCTATTTGACCTTCATGGTCATCGCCGTGCCCGTGTTTTTAGCCGCGGCCTGGATACTCGACCAATATTCGCAAAGTCCTGATGCCGTGAATTTAGCGCAGACGGCGCTGGTGCTGCTCTTATTCGGTTTGGCCCTGTGGCTGGCGGTGATTCCGTTTCATTCCTGGCTGCCTGGTGTGGCCAGCGAATCGCCCCCGCTGTCCAGCGCTTTTGTGTTGGGCATTATCAACGTCGCCGCATTTTTCTTGATGCTCGACATGCTGAGTGAGATCAAACTGCTCAACAATAGCACGCTCGTCTTCACGGTCTTGCGTCTGGCCGGACTGGTGACAGCGCTCCTCGGCGGCACATTGGCTTTTGCGCAGCGCGACTTTGGGCGCATTATGGGCTACGCGGTGTTGGCGGATGTAGGCGTGGCGCTGGTGGCGTTGGGCACTCACACGGTGTCAGGCCTGAGCGCGGCGTTGTTCGTGGTGTTCCTACGCACGTTCGGGTTGGGCCTCATGTCGATGGGTCTGGCCCTGGCGCGCACAGAAAGTCCAGACGATACTTTCCAATCGCTAACGGGATTGGCCTGGCGTCGACCCTGGGCCGCGGTGGGATTGATCGTTGGCACTTTGTCTTTAGCCGGTGTACCGCCGCTGGCAGGTTTTGCCGGACGGTGGGGAGCATTGCAACAAGCGGCCGGTACCGATCTGGGCGCATCGCTCGCGCTGGTGTTGAGTTCGATTGGCGTGGTGGCGGGCCTGTTGCGCGGCCTGCAATTTGTACTCCGCCCGATCGGCAATGCGCCAACCGAGCCGGTGCGTGAAGCACCATTGACCATCGCGTTGATTGTCGGCGCTTTGTTGTTGTGCTTGCTCTTCGGCCTGTTTCCCGATCTGCTTACCCCCGTCATTCGGCAGATGTCCGCCACTTACGTGATCGGGCCGTAATCAAGTGGCCGCCTTGGAGGCCGGTTGAGATGTGCTCCCAGCCCGCGTCTCGTGGGCGTCCGCGTCCACGCGGACGAAGAGCACCGTTCCTCGTGGGTAACGGCCACTACGCGAGTGCGCCATATACCTCTTCAAACTTCGGCACGATACGACGCCAATCGTAATGCTCCACGGCAAACGCTCGGCCCGCTGTGCCCAACGCTTGCGCCCGATCGCGATCAGCTAACAGTTCCACGATGGCGCGTGCAAAGGCCACGGCATCATCCGCCAACAACAACTCTTGCCCACTCGTCACACCAAATCCTTCTGCGCCCAACGTCGTGCTGACGATCGGCGTTTGCAGTGCCAGTGCTTCCAACAACTTCAGGCGCGTGCCGCCGCCCATTCGCAACGGCACCACATAGACGTCCGCCGCGCTGGTGTAAGGCCGGGTATCTTCCACGGCGCCCGTAATCGTGATCGCGGGATCAGTGCGTAACGCCTCCAAGCGCGCATGCGGGCGCTGGCCGACAATGTAGAGATGAACATCGGGCACATCCCGTTTCGCCAGCGGCAGCACCTCGCGCGCGAACCACAACATGGCATCGACGTTGGGGCGAAAGTCCATCGTGCCGGTGAAAATCAAGGTGTGCGGTGGGCCGAAATCGCCACGCGGGCCGAAATCGCCACGCGGCAGTTCAAACGGCGTGGCAGCCTCGCGTTGATAAAACTCGGTGTCGACTCCATTGGGAATAACGGCGGGACGCAACGCCGGATCAAGCTGCTGCACCGCGCGGGCATCGGCCTCAGACACGCATACTACCCGATCGGCTTGTTGGCACACCTGTCGCTCGAAGCGGCGCAGCTTGCGCCATTGAATAGAAGAATACACCGCTCCCGCATTCCAGCCGCGTGCCGCGATCTCAGCTGCGGCGATGCGCTTTTGTAATAAATACTCTGCATTGTGGTCGTCAAAGACGATCCGGCCCTGGCTCTCGTGGCGCAGTCGGCCCTTGTCAGAGTTCAGCACATAGCGCGCCAGTTCCAGGCCTTCCACTTGAATCACATCGTACACGCCGTCGCGCAGCCACGCCGCGAGTTGCTGGCGAAATTCAGGCGACCACAAACGCAAGCCCATATCCGGCCACGTCGAGAGAAGCGTATCAAGCGCGCGGCGTGAAGTGCCACGTGTCGGCAGCTTAACCGTAGCGATCCGGCGGCACAGCTGATCGAGCGGCGTAGGTTGTAGACTCTCGGAGTCTTCAGTAAACGAGAGCAGATCGATCGTGTGACGCTGAGCCAGTCCGGCTATGACGTTGTAATTGCGCAGCGTCGTGCCCTTGTGCGGCGGGTAAGGAAATTGTGGAGTGAGAAAGAGCAAACGCATGGAATGATTGATCACTGCGGGTGAATGACTGAGCAGCCGAGCACGCGGTGATAGACCGCCAACGTTTCACGCGCGCAGCGTTCCCATGAAAATTCTTTGACGCGCTCAGGACCCTTGTGGCGCAGCTCGCGCTGAAGCGCGGAATCGTTCAACACCCGCTCGATCGCATCCGCCAACTTCGACGGATCATCCGGATCGATTTCGAGCGCCGCGCCGCCGGCGATCTCAGGCAGTGAACCACGATCGGAGATGATCGTCGGTGCGCCACACGCCATCGCTTCCAGCACGGTGAGACCAAAACCTTCGTAGTACGAGGGCAGCACAAACAGGGTGGCCAAATTGTACAACGCGGCCAGATCAGCCTCTGGCGGCGAATCGATCCAGCGCACCCGATCGGTCAGGCGCAGCTCGGCCAGCAAGGCACGGGTCTTGTCGAACAACCAGCCGCGCGAACCCGCTAGAATCAGATCGGGATTCACTTCGTTCGCACCCGCTCGATCGAGCAGGAGCCGATACGCGTGCAGCAACCCGGCCACATTCTTGCGCGGCTCCAATGTGCCCGCAAACAGGATGAACTGTGCGGGCAGTTTTAGCCGCTCACGCGCAGCGGCAATCTCTTCCGGTTCCAGCGCTCGATAGATGCCGATATTCGGTGCGAGCCACACCACGGTGATTTTCTCGTCGGGCACGTTCAACAGTTTGATGAGATCGAGCCGGGTGGCATGTGAATCGGCCAGGATATGATCGGCGACGCTGACGGCACGCTCAATCTGATCGTTGTAGTAGCGGCGGCTCTCAGTCGTGAGGAATTGTGGATAGTACAAGAAATTCAAATCGTGCACGGTAATGACGCGCCGGAACCCGCCCGTAAATGGAGGAATAAAATCGGGGCTATGCAGCAAATCCAACCGCAACCGCGCCAATTCCAACGGCAAAGCCAACTGCTCCAAGCGGTGATGACTAGGTGTCCACACGGCCTGCAAGCGCGCCGCCGGATGATGGGGTGGCGTCCGATCTTTTCGGCTGTGCAGAATGGCGTACTGTCGATCCGGATCGAGACCCGGAATCTGCTCGGCCACATGCACGATATACTGGCCGATGCCGCTGTAGCGCCGGTAATAAGCCAGCCGTGCGTCAAGTGCGATGTTCATGCCCATATTATAACAGTTGGAAGTTAGAGTCTGGAAGTTGGAATCTGGAGGGTCGTTCATTGATCATTGATCATTGTTCATTGTTCATTGCTCATTGGTCATCGCCCATTGTTCATTTGCCATTGCTCATTGTATAATCCGCCCGAACCTCGGAGGGCATATCATGGACGACCTCACCTTAGGACAACTCGAGCAGCAAATCAAGTGGATGGAAGACGAGCGCCGCAAGGACAAAGCGCAGGTCGCCACCCTGCAGGAACGCCTCACCGGCCAGACGCGTGAAATCGGCGAGATGGCACGCCGTCTGCAGGAAACCGACTCAGCGCTTAAGGCCACCAACGCCACTCTGGCACGGACGCTCAACACGGATCGCGTGCTGGAAGAATTTAAGGCCGATATCGTCGCGATGATCGATCGGCTGGACGATGAGCGCAAGAAGTACGAGCGCGAAGCTGACCGCATCCGCATTTTGAGCATTGAACCGTTGCAGCGCCAGATCAGCGAAGTCAAAATTGAAATTCCACGCATCGGGAAAATCGAGGAAGAATTACCCAATCGCCGCGCCGAAGAAAAGCGTCTGGGCGAGTTGGTGCAGCGCCTGCAACCCCAAATTGATGCCGCGGTGCAGCTGGCCGAAGAGCGCACCCGCGGCGTGCCGTATCTGGAAGAAGGCCGCCGCCAGGATGTGAAGCGCCTGCTGGCCGTGGAACAGGAATCCGTCAACCAGCTCAAAAAAATCGACTTGCTGGCGGGCAGGCTGCCAGTGCTGGAAGATGCGCTGGGCCGGATTCCGCCGCGCTTCGAGCCACTGCTCATCCGCCTCAGCGAACACGATAAACAACTCGACGAGCTGCGCGCCGGCGATTTCCGCTTGCAGCAACAAATGAAGCCTTTTGAGCCGATGATCAGCCAGCTGCGCGACCAGGTGACCGACTACACCAACGTGTTATACAAGCTGCGCGAGCAAGCGATGGTCAACCAGCGCGCCGAAGCCGAACTCAACTCGTTTCAGGAAACGCTGCGCATGCGCGTGGCCGAACTGAGCGAAGTGGAGCGCCTGTTTGAAGATCGCGTCAAGAAACTGTTTGACGATTTTCTGGGCGAATTCGAAAAACGCTGGAGCAAAGTCGATCCCCGGATCGAAGAGCACTGGCACGAACACGAGCGCGCGCATCACGCTCAGGATGAACGCCTGGTGCGCATCGAGGCCGCGCCACGACCTATTCTGGAGCAGGTTGCGGCCTTGCGCGCCGAACAGGAAAAATTCGTAAAAGCCTTTGTCGAGGCGGTGACGGGCCTCGTGGGCAGCAACAAGAGTTCGCTGCCGTCGTATCCGGTGCCGCCCGCCCAATCGCCGGAAGACGGTATGGGGCTGCCCACGGCCACGCTCGATCGCCGCTAAGTCGTCCCACCACGCCGTATCCTGTGCTTCGCACAGGCGGCGCGCTAGGCGACAAACGGGGATTATCTCATGCGCGTCATTGGCACCGCCGGTCACGTCGATCACGGCAAATCGACGCTGGTGCAGGCCCTCACCGGTACGCACCCCGATCGCCTCAAAGAAGAACGTGAGCGCGAGATGACGATCGATCTCGGCTTCGCCTGGTTGACGCTGCCCGCCGGCGAGGCGGTCGGCATTGTGGATGTGCCGGGACACATCGATTTCATCGAAAACATGTTGGCCGGAGTGGGCGGCCTGGACGCGGCGTTATTCGTCATCGCCGCCGACGAAGGCGTGATGCCGCAAACCCGCGTGCATCTGGCCATTCTCGATCTCCTCAAGATTGAAGCCGGCGTCGTGGCGTTGACCAAGATCGATCTGGCCGAAGGTGCCGAATGGCTGGATTTGATCCAGATCGACGTGAAGGAGGCGCTGCGCGGCACGGTCTTGGCCAACGCCCCGATCGTGCCGGTGTCCGCCCGATCGGGTGTGGGCCTTCCCGATTTGCTGGCGGCGCTCGATCGGATTTTGCAGCAGCGCCCGCCCCGTCCCGATCGCGGCAAGCCGCGGCTCTCTGTCGATCGCGTCTTTTCCGTAGCGGGCTTCGGCACCGTGGTTACCGGCACTTTAATCGATGGGTCACTGCACGTGGGCGACGACGTGATCATCCTGCCACAGAATTTGTCCGCGCGCATTCGTGGTCTGCAAACTCACAAGACCAAAATCGAACAGGCCGTGCCGGGCAGCCGCGTGGCGATCAATCTGAGCGGCGTCGAGTTGGCCGACGTGCAGCGCGGCAACACAATCACCCGGCCGGGTTGGCTAACCACCACCGTGCTGATCGATGCGCAGTTTGAATACTTGGCCGCTGCGCCGCGCCCCTTAACGCACAACGCCGCCGTGAAGTTTTTTTACGGCGCAGCCGAAGTGCCGGCCCATATCCGCTTGTTAAATGATGAAGCCCTCGCGCCGGGACAGACCGGCTGGGCCCAGTTCGCGTTGCGTAAACCGCTGCCACTGGTGAAAGGCGATCGTTTCATTGTACGTCTGCCCTCACCGTCGATTACGTTGGGGGGCGGTGTCGTGATCGACCCGCAGCCGGGCCGCCGTCATCGCCGCTTCAAATCGGAAGTGGTGGCGCGCTTGGAGACGCTGGCTCAAGGCACTCCCCGTGAATTGCTCTTGAAGGCCCTGGAAGCCAGCGGGCCGATCAGCTCAACAGAATTGTTCAAGCGCACCTCGCTGCCCAAAGACGACGCGCCAGCTGCTTTGCAAGAATTGCTGGACACACAGCAAGCACTGCCCTTGAAGGCCGATCTATTCATCCCACCACGCCAAGCGGCCCACCCGGTCACAGGCCGGGAAATGGGCAAAAATGGGGATTATTTCATCGCGGCCAGCGGCTGGGCGACCTTGCGGCACAAGATGCTCAACGAATTGAGCGCCTATCACGCGGCGAATCCGCTGAAGATCGGCATGCCACGCGAGGAATTGAAGAGCCGCCTGGGATTGGAGACCAAGACCTTCAATCTCGTCATCGACCTGGCGCTGAAAGAGAACGTGATCGCCGTCACAGGCGCGACCCTGCACGTGCCCGGCTTCCACATCACCTTCAAGCCCGAACAACAGACAGCCATCGAGACGTTGATCCGCAAGTTCCAGGCCGCGCCATGGAATACGCCATCGCCCAAAGAGTCGGAGCAGAGGGTCGGGGTAAATGTACTCGCCGCCTTGATCGATCTGGGTCAGCTGATCAAGTTGAATGAAGACGTGCTGCTGCTGCCGGAGACTTATCAGACGGGCGTAGAAAAAATCCGCGCGCATCTGATCGCCCAAAAGACGATCACCGTCGCGCAGGTGCGCGACCTGTTCAACACCAGCCGCAAATATGCGCTGGCGCTGATGGAATACCTGGATGCGCAGGGAGTGACTAAGCGCCAAGGAGACGAACGAACGCTACGATAAATGTTCCATCATGACGCTGCTGTGAAAGAAGATCTACCTATGCGCTATCTCAAACGTGGTCTGGTGCTCATATTAGTATTACTGGGCGTATTGGTTGCTCTGCTGTGCGCCTCGATGAATGGGATCATTCCCATCCCTTGTTCAGCCATGACTGACAGTAAGATCGAGCAGGTCTTTGCTGATATGCAGGTGGCGTTAGAGAAAGCCGACTACACTACAGCATTCCGCTATATGTCCCCGGCCTATCAACAATCTCATACCCCGCAAGACCTCCTGCATCATTGGACGGGATCTATGTGGTTTCACCTCCAACCCTGGTATTATCTAGAGATAACAGGAAACCAGGCCAAGGTCTATCCAAGTATGTGTAGTGCTTTTAGTCTCATGTCTGGCCCGATCTTTGATCTGATTCAAATTGATGGAAGTTGGTATTTCACGGGAACTTATGATTGGCCGTTAGATTGAACCTTCGGCTCATGTAGCCTCGGAGGTGAAACGCTCCCGCTGGATTGCCAAATCCAATGGCGGATGTGACCATCCACCGGGAGCATCACCTCAAAACCGACATGAGCGGAACCTTCTTCTGCAATCCAACTGCGGCGAAATACCGTCAATCGCACAAATCCTCAAAGTAAGACGATTCGCAAGATGTAACTCAATCGCAACACCAATTCCATGGGCGACTGCGGTAGAATAAGCATGCGCCCATGATCGTTTTCAGACACAAGAATGCCGATGCGTGCTAGAATCTTCCCGAAGATTTTGCCTGCGGCAGGTTTGATCCAATCATGTGCAAGGAATGAGCCGGTGAAACCAAGTTTGTTTTTCTTGTTGATGTGCTGCGCGCTGCTGGGGTTGTCCGCCTGTGGCAGCCAGTCGGCGACCGTCAATCCTGAGAATTCGCTGCCTATCTCGCGTGTAGACGGTGCCGCGACCCTCGTGCGGGCGGCGGGACGCGGTGAAAGCGCCCTGCTCGACAATGCCACGCTCGCTCCTGGCGATGAACTTCGCACCGCGGCCGATCAGTCAGTCACCATCAAGTTGTCTGATGAAAATACTCTGCATCTGGAACCTGGCGCGCGCTTGAACCTGTTCTCACTCCGCCCGCCCGATCGGCAGCCCATCTTCCGGCTGTTAGCGGGCGCAGTCACCGGACAATTGCGCGGCCCCGCCTTCGACACGCAAGCTTACAAGGAAACTGCCGTGAATTTTCGCATCCTACAAAGCGACCTGACCATTGTGCCGCGCACCGGGCCGGGCAAATTCCGCCTGTGGGTAGACGGCAACATGCTAAGAGCATCCATCAGCGAAGGTGAATTCGACGTGCAGTCGGACAATCAACAGGCCACCCTGCCTGCTGGCTGGCAGGCCAGCGTGGAGCCGGGCAAAGCGCTACAGATTGTTTCACTCGTCACACCCACACCTGTGCCGCTTTCAGCCATTGAAGCACCCACGGCCACGCCGATTCTGATCATCACACTCACGCCAACTAATACGCCGACCGTAACGCCGCAGGCGACATCGACCAACACGCCGACGGCCACGCCGACGGCGACAGCGACACCAACCACGACGCGTGTGCGCCGCACGATCATTCCCCGGTCGGCTACACCAACCACCGTCGGCGTTGTCGATACACCGCGGCCGGCTCCGACTGATAAACCAGATCAGCAGCCCAAACCGACCAATCCGCCGCGACCGACTAATCCGCCGCGACCGACCAATCCGCCGCCGCAACCGACAGAACCACCACCGCCGACAGAACCACCGCCTACCCAGGAGCCGCCAACTCCGCGGCCCACCGTGGGTGGTTAATGCTTGAGGAAGTGAGACCAGCTTATGCGAGTTCGGATCGTTCGCCTGTTAATGGCCCTATGCTTGATCGGATCACCGTGGTTGACATCCCGCCCGATCGGACCGCTGGGCTTGATCGAACAATCGGATGCGGCCAGCGTACGCCCGATGGATCTCGGCCGCCCGATCGCCCTTCATCCGCCGCGGCGATTGTTAAGCGCAGGCACGCTGCAAACGATCACCGTCGAAGTCGAGCCGAACACGCTCATTGCCCATAGTGCCGCCACCGCCCTCATCACGGCGACGGTGGTCGATGACACCGGCGCAGTGATGCCGGACGTGAATTTGAGCGGCGTTATTTCACCCACAGAGCTGGGCACATTGAGCAGCTGGGACTTGACCGATAGCAGCGGACAAATCACTGGGACGTGGACAGCTGGCACGCAGATCGGTCTTGGCACATTGGAAATAGTCAGTGGGACTGTCAGCGGCACGGCCAGCATCGCGCTAACCGCCGGTGCATTGACCACCATTACCGTTGCGCCGAATTTCATTACTGTCACTGCGGCTGCGACTACAACATTTAGCGCAACCGGCACTGATGTGTACAGCAATGTCGTCTCCATCACGCCCACCTGGACAACGAATGGCGGATCGATCGACGCCGCCACGGGGGTCTTCACCGCACCGATCATGGTGACAAATGGCATCGTGATTACGGCCACCGATGGCACCATCTCCGGCACCGCGATGGCCAACATTGTCGCGGAGTCATTGAACTCGATCGTGATCACCCCAAGTGCAGCGCCCGTCGTTGCAGGCACGGTCTTCACCTTTACGGCCGCTGGCTTGGACCAGCACAACAACAGCGTGCCCATCACGCCCATCTGGACAACCAATGGCGGATCGATCAACGCCGCCACGGGGGTCTTCACCGCACCGACCGCGGTGACAAACGGCATCGTGATTACAGCCACCGATGGCGCCATCTCCGGCACAGCGATGGCCAACATTGTCGCGGGCGCACCCTTCACCGTGACGCTGAACGCGAGTCCCCCCAGTCAACCCGTCGGCGCTAGCAGCGCGCTGACCGCTACCGTCGTCGATCAATATGGCAATGCCGTGTCGGACGCTACCCCCGTCACGTTTGCTGCGAATATCGGCAACCCGATTCCGCCCGCTTCGACCTCGAATGGCATGGCGACCTCGGCGATCACTTCCATCCTGGCCGGTACGGCGCACATCACGGCCACTAGTGAAGGTCGTTCCGGCTTCGCCTCCGTCGTCTTCAATCCCGGCGCGCCCTTTACCGTGACGCTGTTGGCGAATCCGATCAGTCAGACCGTGGGGGCCAACAGCGCGCTGACTGCTACTGTCGTCGATCAATATGGCAATGCCGTNNTCCACCCTGGCCGGTACGGCGCACATTACCGCCACGAGCGTCGGTCGTTCCGGCTCTGCCTCCGTCGTCTTCAATCCTGGCGCACCCCATACCTTAATGCTGCAACCACCGACAGCCGTGATTAGCGCCGGAACGAAAATTACTTACACGGCCAGCGCCCTCGATGTGTACGGCAACTCCATCGGAGATGTCACATCCGGCACGACCTTCAGTATCGCGCCTGCGGCGGGCGGAAGCTTTGCAGGTAATGCCGTCACGCCGACGGTGAAAAACACCTGGATCGTTACCGGCACTATCGGGACGGCCAGCGATACCGCCACATTGATCGTCACCGCTGCCGCATTTAATCGACTGTCCGTTGAAAATGCCCCGGCCGGCTCTGGCACCGAAATCAACACGGTCACGCTTACCGTTTACGACACGCTGTCAGTTTACGCGGCAGCTTACGATGTCTACAACAATCTAATCGGGCCGCGCAATGTCACATGGGGCGGAACCGGCGTCGTCGCTGGAAACTTATCGCCCACGACCGGTCTTTCAACCACCTTTACGCCCGTTATCGGCGGCACAGGGATCATTACCGCCGTCTCCAACGGCATCACCGACACGACCGGACTCATCACCGTACAAGCACCCGCCTTGCAAATCAGCAAGTCGGCCGATCCCAGCCCGGCTACACCTGGCACCCAGATCGAATACACGATCGTGTACACCAATGCGGGAAATGCGCCGGCTCAAAATGCCTCCATTACCGAAACCTATCCGATGAGCACCTCGTATGTGCTCGCCGCTCCGCCACCGACTTCAGGCACTAACATTTGGGAGCTTGGCTCGTTAGGAGTCGGCGTGACCGGCACAATCGTGGTGGATGTCAATGTGCCTGCTCAAATGCCCGTGGGCAGCGTGCTAACCAATTCCGTGCAACTGGGCGCGTCTCGAGTTAGTAGCGCGGCCTTCACGATCACTACGACCGTCAATGCCATCCCTGATCTCACGGCCACGGTGCTGGATATCCCAGATCCAGTGCGGCCCGGCGACTTGCTCAACTACTTCATTACCTATCGAAACAGCGGCAGCGCACCGGTCACAAACGTGCGCCTCACCGAGACCTATCCCAGCGGGGTAAGTTTTGTTTCGGCCAATCCACCACCCAATGTGAACAACGATGTCTGGCTTACCTCAACATTGGCTGGAGGAAATCAGCAAATCAACACGATTGCCATCATCGTGCGCGTCCATCACCCGTTGAATGATCTGACGATTCTCAACAACCGCGTCACCATTGCCGCCGATCAATCGGAACCTTATCTTGTCGCCGCGCAAACACTGGTTACAGCACCAGAAGTCGATCTGACGATGATCGCTGATCCGTTGACGCCCACGGCCCACAGCGAGTTGACCTACACCCTCCATTACACCAACAGCGGATCGAGTTATGCGGCCAACGTCAGCATTACCGATGCCTTACCGCTCAACACTTCGTTTGGGCAATGTGAACCGATCGGGTGTACGGCGAACAACGGCATTGTGACGTGGAATATCGGAGATGTCCCGCAGCAGAGTTCTGATCTGGTCACGCTCACCGTACACATCGCCAATAACTTACTTGATGGCACACGCATCACCAACACGGCCCGGCTGGCTTCTACCGATCTCGTCTCTGCGACGGCTGTCGTGACAAACACCATCACCAGCGTGCCTGATGTGATGGTGACGAATAGCAACGGCGTCACGACGCTGGCCGCGGGCGAGGTCACAACCTACGGGCTCGGCTATTCCAACCTCGGCACTGCTCCCGCCCAGAACGTTGTGATCACCGATCGGATTCCCGACAACACTGCGTTCGTGGGCTGCACCGCCTGTACCCCGCTCGGCGGCGGAGTCTATTCGTTCACGCTCGGCACGGTGAAAGCCGCCGAGTCGAGTTCTGTTACCGTCAGCGTACGCGTCGCCTCCCCCTTGCCGGCCGGATTGCGCTTCATTACCAACACCGCCAGCATCACCACGACCACGCCCGGTGATGCTAGCGTGAACAACCTGGCAGAAGATGTCGATGCGATCGCCACTCGACCTACGCTGGGCTTGAGTGTGGCCTATGATTCCAGTACACCCTATCCCGGCAAAGTCATCACCTACACATTGCGCTATACCAATACTTCGGCGATGAATACGACAGGCGTTGAGATCACTACCACTCGCTCGGCGTTCATCAGCGGCACACCACCTGGCTGGACTCCCCTCGGCGGCATCGATCTGTATTCGATCGGCGCATTGGCCGCCGGGCAAAGTGGCAGCATCACCTACCTCATCACCTTGCCGCCCACCTTCACCGTCGCCATGAACGCGTTTACGATGACGTTCTTGTTGCAAGACAATGGACCGGGCGGCTGGCCGGTGGCTCAGGCCCAAGTTGTGCCCGTCATTGGTGTGCCGGACCTTTCCATTGAACGTGTGATCGTGCCGGCCGCTGTCGTCGCTGGCCAGAAATTCACGGCTACGGTAGTCGTCCATAACACCGGTCTGGGGCGCGCCTGTAATCCCAGCAACTGCGGCGGCTTCTGGATCGATGCCTTTGTTGATCCGCTCGTGCCACCCTTGTCGTATCCTTACAAGGGCGATGGCAATTACTTCATCTCGACGACCGCGCTTGATGCCGGAGAGGTCATTACCTTTAACATGAGCAATATCATGTACGGGATTAACCAAGACCCGGTGGTGTATTTCAAAGTCGATAATTTCAACTGCAGTCCGACCAACGGCGCTGATCCGTGTTTGCCAAGTCATTCCTTAGGCGGCCTGGTGCCGGAAAGCAACGAATACAACAACGTCTCCGACCCGATCGTGCTGTCCAGCTACCAGGTGTATATACCGCTGGTTAGAAAAAACTAGCAAAGTCCGCACTGGGCCGGAAGATTCTCTGGCCTTCAGCCGCGCACAAGGAATCAGCGAACATGGCGAAACGGCACTGGCCTCAGGTTTTGACGATCGTCATTGCAGCCAGCCTGCTGGTCGCGTGTGGCAGCCCGACACGGATTCAAGTCAGGCAATTTCCCGCCGGCTGTATCCCGCCGACGCCCCATACGTATGCTTCGCCGCCCACGCCCGCGCCGCCGCCGACGGCACGCCCGGGCGAGACGCCTTATCCGACACCTGTGCCCTTCACGCCGGGGCCAGCACCGACCGCACGGCCTTCGCCCACACCCTCATCACAGAGCGACGCCATCGATCAAGCCATCGTTCAAGTTTGGCATTACGCTGAAGACGGCAACTGTCAAATGCTGGCGACCGGCCTGATCGTCCGCGCTGATGGCTCCGTGCTGACCGCGCTGAACTACGAAGATCCGATCGATCCGCTCGTCGTCTTCGCGCCCGAGCGGGGTGCGTGGCCCGCGACGATCGTCGCCGTCGATCCCCGCACCAGCGCGACGTTGCTAAAAATCGATGGGCACGATCTGCCAGTTGCGCCGTTAGGGAATTCAGACCAACTGACTCAGGCGCAAATCGTCACCATGCGCGGCTGGGAATACCCTGAAGATCAGGCCAGTCTTTATCGACGACGAGACTCGGCGATCGATCTAACCAATCCGTTCAGCCAGGAGTACCTGACTTTCAACCTGGAGTGGCGCGGCGATCCAGATATGATTCAGTGGCGTGTAAGCCAGGGCGGAGTCGTGGTCGATGAGCAGGGCCGGGCCGTAGGCTTAACGGCGACCTACTATGCTCATGGGCCACGGATAATGGGCCTAGACGCCAGCGCGATCACGCTGAACACCGCGCTCGATCTCCTGATGCCCGACGTGGCGCAGCGCGAGTGGGCCACGTGGCCGGTCACCTGGCAGGCCAATAGCGGGACGGGGCTCAGCATAAGCGCGTGCGGCACCTATTGTGATGCGGATGCGCAAATCGCACGAACAACACATCAGGCGCTCGGCTATCTGGGATCGACGATCCCCATCGCTGCGCCGATCACCAATACGTGGTTACTTGCTGCGGGCGGTCAAACTTTGAACCTGCTCTATTCACGCCCGATCGAACTGCACGGCTCAGACAAAACGGTCTCGGCACGGCTGGTCGTCATCCGCTGGAATCAAGACGGCACACTGCCGCGTGTTTACTGGGGAACCCAGCCCACTCAGCTTGACGGCGCCTTCAGCTTCAATGGCGATCTGACTTCCCTGCAAAAACTCGTTCAACCCTGAACTTCACCATGTGGCCCACTCTCAACCGCCAATGAGCAGTGTTCAGGTAGAATCATCAACATGACACCACGTGACATCCACTATCGCTGGGAATGGCAACTCCGTTCGACACCGGAACAATTGTGGCCGTATGCCTCCGACACGCAGCGCTTCAATCGCTTGGCGGTGGGCTATCGGGTGCAAGCCACCAACGCCACCGACGAAGACGTTCAACATGTCCGCGCCCGGCATGTGATCCCGCTGGCCTGGGATGAGCATCCGTTTGAGTGGGACAAGCCGCACCGCTTCAGTGTGCAGCGCCGCTTTCACGGGCCTATCCTGCGCGACTTCAGCGTGTGCACCACGCTGACGCCCAACGTGCAAGGCACGCTGCTGAGCTACGACGTCACTGCACGTCCGGCCGCGCTCCTGGGAACGTTAGCGATCCCCATTCAGATCGGTCTGCTGTCGCGCTATCGTTTCGCGCGCGCCTTCCGCCGCATTGATGATTTCCTTCAACACCCGATCGAACCGCTCAATCCCTTGGCGACAAGCCACCCGTTCATCACCGGCGAAGCCGCGCAGCGCCTGCGCGACATCGGACGTGATCTGGAAAGTGACGGCTATCCCACTGCGTTGATCGATCACCTGCAGCAATTCATCACGCAGGCTGATGACGACGAAGTAGTGCACCTGCGGCCGTATGCCCTGGCCGATCGCTGGCACGCGCCCCGGCGCGCCGTGTTGGAGTTGTGCCTGGCCGCCACCCGCCGCAGCTTGCTCGATCTGCGTTGGGACATTGTCTGTCCCATGTGCCGTGGAGCCAATCTGTCGGTGCCACAGCTCAGTGAAGTCCGTGAGCACGCGCACTGTCCGTCGTGCCGCACGGACTTCAACGTCAACTTCGATCACGCGGTAGAAGTGACCTTTCGGCCAAACGCGGCGCTGCGCCAAGTCGATGTAGGCGCCTATTGTGTCGGCGGGCCGCAGTTGACGCCGCACATCATCGCGCAACAGCTGCTCGCTGCACACGAAAGCCGCACCTTGCAGCTGGCACTTGAACCCGGCGCACATCGTATCCGCGCCCGCGCCAAAGTGCCTCACGCGGTTGACGGCCACTTCGATCTGCGCGTCAGTTCAGAGGCAACCGATCAGCCGGCCTCCGCGCTGGCACTGCACATCGACGACCAAGGCTGGATGGCCGATCACAACCTCACAACGCCCAACGTCGCGCTGACCTTGGTCAACGATACGCCCGATGAGCAAGGCGTCGTGCTCGAGCGCGTGGCGTGGAACGATCAGGCCGTAACAGCCGCCGATGTCAGTACGATGCAAGCCTTCCGCGATTGGTTCGCGTCACAAGCGCTGCGGCCCGATGTGCAGCTGGGCATTACCAATCTGGCCGTACTCTTCACCGACCTGCGCGGCTCAACGCAGCTCTATCGCGAGATCGGAGACGCCCTCGCGTTTGAACGCGTGCTGGAACATTTCGATGTGCTGCGCCGCAGCGTCGATCAACACGCCGGGGCGCAGATCAAAACGATCGGGGATGCGATTATGGCCGCCTTTCTCGTTCCCGCGCAGGGGGTGGCCGCCGGGCTGGATATTCTGCGCGGCATGGCGCAGCTCACTCACCTTTCGGCCATTTGGCGGCC
>PMCF01000054.1 GCA_003154115.1 Anaerolineae bacterium | reverse complement strand
ACCACAGAATCCGTTAGAGTCAGGCGTCTTTATCCATGCTAGCGATCGCCCATCGATTGATGGGCCTGCGGCTATCGTTGCTCAAGATGACGCTGGCGCGCCCATTGATGGTTGGTATCCGACTACCAAATGGTCGCCCGGCGAGATCGTCCGCGATGACAGCGTGATTACGCCCCTGCCCGATCGGCCAGCCAAAATCGTTGCCGTCGGGATGTACTATCAAGACGGGGCGGGCAACTTCCACAATATAGGTCAATATATTATTCCGCTCAATTGAAGCGACACGAGTATTTTGATTACCGGTCCAACCCATGCGGGTGCTGCCACCTTCCTGGCTGGGATAATTCGCGACCATCCCGCCGTGGGCAACGGACGATCGATCGGGTAAGATTAACGGCATCTCTCTCGCTCAAGGAGTCTACCGTAGGCGCACCACCGACCTGTGGCTGTTGACCGTGTTGCTCTGGCGGGGCCTGTTCTGGCTCAGTGCATACCTCATGAGTGGGCGCACCTCCGTTCTGATACATTTGCCCTGGCTGTCAAAGATTCAGGCCCAGTTCAAAGCCATGAGTGGCGGGAGCACCGTGCCTATTCCGCGATAGCCTCTCCCCGATCACTTCTTTTCTCTAAGATTGTCAGGACCTGAGTCTGTTGCTCAGCGATCTCGTGAACTTCCGCCGTCAGGGTATGGATGGCCAGCAGCGTTTTATGATCGCTTTCCGCACGGGCATCGCTGGCGGCCGCTTGGACATTTTGGCCCACAATGATGATGGGGAGCAACACCAACTGCAAGAACGTTTGCGCGATCCACGCCACAATGATAATGGGGTCATGTGAGCCGATCGCCGCCGGCAGCGAGATGAGGGCCAGCAGGGCGAATACATACGCACACCACATTGAGCCAACTACCTTGGTAATGCCCAGTGCCAGGCGGGTATTAATCCGACCCGCCACACTATCACCATGAATTTCCTTGTGAACATGGTGACTTAGGACCAGGTGGGGTAGGTGGGCTCTGGCATCCGCGGCGGTTAGTTTGTGTGACATCGTCAACTCCTTAGTCTGAAATTATTTTGCGAGCAAATCGATTGAACAGGGAACGAAGCCAAAATTGATTCAGAACCACCAGTGGGCTTTCGATAACGTCTGCGAAAACGCCCCAACGTCTTAAGGATTGATGTGGCGCGGATCAACCGAGTAGCCGACAGCGAGCGTGATGACAGCCGCCCGGCACGCTTTGCGTGCACGTAATCCTGAATTGAACTGAGCCAGAACGCAGAAGTGGCTTGGAATTTCAAGACACATGTCGGGCGTGACGAGCCTCTGCGCGTGCGCTGCTGAGGCCCATTGTACTCTCAGTGAGCCGGACAGGGCAAATGGGGATGGTATTTCACGGTTTCCTTTAGCCGGTGATGACATTCGCCACTCGAATCAGCTGTATACTTTTGATAGGATAAAGCCGCATTCACTCAAAGAGCCGTAGTCGTTCGTAGGTGAGGGCTAAGATTTTCTGGTTCTCGCTTTTCACATCCAATTCTACTGTCGATCTACCCAAGGATGACTTTCGCTACCGATCAATCTGCCGAACGCGAGAAGCGCCTCGTCGCCCTATCCTCCGTGCTGGCGGCCGTGTTCCTCACCTCGATGAAGATCGTCATCGGCCTGCTGACGCATAGCCTCGGCATCCTGTCCGAGGCAGCGCACAGCGGACTGGACTTGATCGCGGCGATCGTCACGATGGCCGCCGTACGCATGTCGAGCCGCCCGCCCGATCGCGAACATCCCTACGGCCACGGCAAAATCGAAAACCTCTCGGCGCTGGTCGAAACGGTGCTGCTCTTGTTGACCTGCGCGTGGATCGGTTACGAGGCGATCGATCGATTATTCTTCAAATCCGTTCACGTCGAAGCATCGATCTGGAGTTTCGTCGTGATGGGCGCATCGATCGTCATCGACCTCACTCGCTCGCGCGCATTGATGAAGACCGCCAAAAAATACAACAGCCAGGCGCTCGAAGCCGACGCGCTGCATTTTTCGACGGATGTGTGGTCGTCGGCAGTGGTCATCGCCGGCCTGATCGCCGTGACGCTCGGCCAGTGGCTGCACGATCATGCGGCCACGCAGGCCGATTGGTTGTTCCGCGCCGACGCAGTGGCCGCGTTGGGAGTATCGGGCATCGTCGTCTATGTTAGCCTTCGATTGGGTCGTCGCACGATTGACGCCTTGCTCGACAGCGCGCCGCCAGGCATGGTGGCCGAGATCGAGCAAATGATGGCGAAAGTGACCGGTGTCTCGGCGGTGCGGCGCATTCGCGTGCGGCACAGCGGCCCGGCGAACTTTGTCGATCTGACCCTGGCCGTCGCACGCGATGCGAGTTTTGAAGAAGCGCACGACATCGCGCTGGCGGCCGAAGCGGCCATTCAACAACGTTTTCCGCGCACCGATGTGATGGTGCGGATTGATCCGGTGGTGCGGAACGATCAAAGTCTCGTTGAACATGTCTGGAGCGCCGCCGACCGCCAGCATGTCAGCGCACACAGCATCCGCGCGCATGAAGTGCGCGGCGCGTTGAGCCTGGGGATGCACGTCGAAGTGCCGGACGATCTGACATTGGGCCAGGCGCACGAGCGTGTGACGGCGTTTGAAGCCGCCATCCGCCGCGAAGTGCCCGGGCTGAACGACATCGTCACGCACATCGAGCCGGCCGGCGATACGGAAGCTCGCCGCCAGGTCGTCCAGGCCGGATCGGATCAGCTGCGCGCCGCCGTCCTGCAATTGCCCGATCGAGTGCCGGGCGTGCGCAACCCTCACAATATCACGATCTATCGCGACGGCGAAGATCTATCCGTGTCTTTTCATTGCTACATGGACGACGCGATGCCCATCCGTGACGCGCATCGTTTGACGGCGCAAATGGAAAATAGACTGCGCGCGCAGCTGCCCGAGTTGGGACGCGTGATCATTCATGTCGAACCGCAAGATGCGCCAGACTGAATTGGTCTTGCGAAAGTTGCGCTTGACCAACGTCCTCGCAAAGTTTAGGTATTCAACTGACCTGTTTCCATAAGGAATCCGCATGATTAACAATCTTGACATCAGCGCCATCAGGGGCCTGTCCGGAGATGAGGCGGCAAACCGTCTTAGGGCCGAAGGCTACAACGAGTTGCCTCCGGCCAAACCGCGCAGCATCCTGGCTATCGCCTGGGACGTCGTGCCTGAGCCAATGTTCCTGTTGCTGGTGGCCTGTGGCGTAATCTATTTGCTGCTAGGTGATCGCGAAGAAGCCTTGATGTTGCTCGGCTTCGTGTTCGTCGTGATGGGCATCACGTTGTATCAAGAACGCAAGACCGAGCGCGCCCTGGAAGAAGCTGCTCGTCAAGCGGCGACGATACACGGTCATGACAAAGCCCAGACCGCGCCGTTCGTTTTCATATTTCTGATAGAAGTCGCTGATGTATTCTTCGATGCGATCGTAGAGAGCCTGCTCTTCGGGCCGCATGGGAATCCGCACGCGGCGCGGCCGGCGCGTGGGCACTTTCTCATGTAAGATGCCACGTTCCCGGTATTTGCGCAGCAGGTCGCGCGTGCTGCGAAAGAGCAAGTGATTGAGCGGTGTATGTCGGCGCGCCGGTTCTTTAACGTGGGGCTGCAGCGCCGGGCCGAGTTGCTTGATCGTGCGGGCGCGCTGGCCCGATCGGGTGAGCAAATCTTCCAACGCCGACCATTTCACCGGGCCGACCTCGGCCTGCACCTGTGCCTTGAACGCCGGATCGATCGATCCACCGGTTGCCAGATAATCCTGCACCAGATCGAACACCAACTCCCAATCGGCTTCGGCAAAGGGCTTGCGCATTTCGCCGAAGAAATCGAGGAAGTTGTCTTCGTCAGCACCCCATTTGCCACCCATGCCCAGCACAGTAAGCAAATCCCACACTTCCAATGGATGCACCTGCATGGGCGTGGCCGTGAGCATGATCAGCCCCGCGTATTTCTCCTGCTCTTTCAGATCGTTCAACAAACTGAGCAAGCGATTGGGACGATAGATGCGTTCTTTGAAGTCTTTGCGCCGGGCATGATGGGCTTCGTCGACGACGAGCAGATCCCAGCCATTGGCCGCCAGAATTTCTTTACGCCGATCGGCCCGCTTGGCGAGTTGGCTGCCGGCCAGCAGGATGGGAAACGCATTCCACGCGCTGCGCGTGCCAGCGGGCGTATCAAGCACTTCATCATGAATGCCCCAGAAGCGATTGCCTTCGTAGCGCGGCACTTCCAGCGCGAACTTCTCGTACAGCTCTTCCTGCCACTGCTTGAGGACCGACTTAGGCGCGAGGATCAAACAACGCTGCACACGACCCGAGAGCACCAACTGTCGAATGACCAGACCGGCTTCAATCGTCTTGCCCAGTCCGACTTCATCGCACAGCAAGGCACGATCGGGGAAGCGTTGAATAACGGTATTCGCCACGCGCGTTTGATGCGGCCACGGGACGATGGCCGCCGTTGCCGCGCCGAGGCTGCTGGCATTCGGCAGATAGGGTGCATCACGCAGAAACTGGAAGAGGATGCGCTCGGACTGAGGAATGACACCAGCATACGTTGACTGATCATCTTTGATGGGCTTCGCGGGTGCAGAACGTTCCAGTGGATCGACTTCAGGCGCGCGGGCTGGTCGGTATTGCAGCAGACGATCGCGTACGGCTTGCGGAATATCGAGCGAAATCCAGTCGGCATCCGTACCCGACCACAACCGTTCAAAGCGAAGTGCAACTTGCGGCAGATACGATTGTCCTTCCCCCCATGAAAAGTAGACGGAGAATTCTTCGTAGTTCTTCTTCCAGGCTGTTTCTGATTCGTTGATGCTGCCCGTAAATCCAATGCGATCACCGTTGGCATCGGTGAAGATACCCGACTTGGCGTGATAGTAATCCTGTGTCTGCGAGGCTGGGATGGGCAAGCCGTACTCGTCACGCGGCAGCACCACCTTGATCTCTAACGTGCCTTCAGCCACCATCCACGCGAGGACTTCGAGGCGTTGACGCAGCAAAGCATCCTGCGGATCACGGAAGTGATCGAGCAACCGTTCGGTGATCCGGGTCTTGAGATCGTAACCTTGCCGGATCGATGCGACATCCTGCTCGCTGAGCGCCGCACCGACCAGCAAGCGCATGTGTCCGCCGTTTTGAATGAGGCGCGCGACACCTGCGGCAACGACGGCCAGCGCGCTGGAACTGAAATAGCCCGCGCGGCGATCGTACTGCACGCTGGCCGACAACGCTGGGATGTAGAAGTTGTTCAGCGGGTCGTCGGCCGGGCCGTAGTAGATGCGGAAGGGATGATCGCGCAGTGAGAGAGTCATCACTGGTTCACAGCGTTATCTATCAGAGGTAGACACCAGTCGCGAATGGCCTCTTCGATCTCGGGCCGCAGGCGTTTGAGGTCGTCAATCAGCGGGCTGTAGCGATTTTGCGTCAGAAATAGTTGCCTGATGATGGACAGATACGGTCGGCCTCGGCGGAGATGATCGACCAGATGAGTCCAGGCGGCATCCGCGCTAACATCATTCGGCGCGTCGATCACATCCAGGATGTAGCGGAGTACGTCCAGGAACTTGCGCCGCCGTTCGTCCTGCAGCGGGGTGCGCTGCGACAGGCCAAGCCGGTCTAACGTCACACGACCGCGGGCCAGTGATTCTTCTGAGCGAGGGACGGGCGTGATAATTCCTGTTTCAAAGTCAATATACAGAAAATGGGTTACTACTCAGCCAACCACCGCAGGCAAGGCTGAGCAAACCGCAGGAATGAACGGGTTTCCGGCTAAGGCCGCTTGCAACGCGACAATTGCGCGTTGGCCATTTTTGCGCGCGGTGGAAATATACCCGCGAATCAGACAGAACCTGTCGGCCCCTGTGACCGTGCGAAAGGTGCCGGAAACCTTCTGCTTGAGTTTGACCATGCGGATGTCGCGCTCGGCCTGGTTGTTATCAAAGGGCACTTGGAAATCATACATGAACGCCAGGACTTCGCGTTGGTGGGCTTGGAGCCGATCCAGTAAGTTTTTGGGAGGCGTTTGCTTGGCCCGCCCGCGCCGCTTCACCTGGGATTCGGCCACCTGGGGGGTGGGATTCGCTTCCAGACCTTGTGCGATGAGGGCGACGTAGCGTCCTTCAAATTGCTGGATGCGCTCTGCGGCCAAATCGAGTTGGCCGTGCTGCTGGGCCTCAGTCACCGCCTGTTTGATGTCCAGGAGCAGCATCGTCATGCCGGATGCCCAGGCTTGTTGATACCGCTCGGTAATGAACTGGAGTTCACGGAGATGGTGACTATTGCACAAGCTATGCGTGGCCTCGGTGTAGCGGAAATACGCTGGGAGCGCATCGTGAACGGCCGTGCCCTTGAAGTCAGGCAGAATGCCGATCGCATTCATGGCCAGCGTGCCGCGCTTGGGATGGACCGCATAGTACGTCAGGCGGTCGGTATTGGCCACATGCACCCACTGCAAGCGACCCGTCACGCGCAAGCCACTTTCATCGAAATGAGCGACAGCCGCCCGTGTCACATGCGCTTTCACCACCGCCATCGCCGGGGCGATCTGCTGGGCCATCTCGATGGTGGCTTGTTGCACGGCGGCTTCGGTCAGCGGAAACTCGTACAGATCGTTAAAGAGCTCGGCGGTGCGTTCCACCGGGATGAAATGGTACGTGTTGAAATAGACCGCCTGGGCTTGCAGCTGCGGACCATATTGGACGGGGTGCGTGACCTCAACCGGAAACGTGCCAACAGTGGTGGCACCACACTGCGGGCAGGTTTTGATTTCGGCCCGGTACTCGGTCACTTCCACCCGCACGGGCGGCACATCAAACACCTGCCGTTTTTCGTAGGCGCTGACCGCCACCTGCGTCAGCGAGGCCTGGCAATGCTGACACGTGGCGAGGGCCTGCACCCGGATGTGCTGCGGCTGGGCCACGGCTTTCAGCGTATGACCGGGATGCCCCGGTTGTCCGCCCGTGGGCTTGCCACTCGACTGGCGCAAACTGCGCGGCTGCGGCTTGGCAAGTCCATCGCTGGACGGCGGTTTGCTACTGTTGCCGCTGTGCTTAGCCAGCTGATCCTCCAGCGCTTGGACGCGCGTTTCTAACGCCGTGATCGCCTGAATCAATTCGGCAACCAAGGCGACCACGGCCTCTTCACCTTGATGGTAAACGGCGCGCACATCGGCATCGGTGGGTAAGCGCAACGGGGTCATGGTGTTGACTATAGCAACTGGGCGTATGATGAGCAATAGATTTGTCTTAGAGCCTGTTTATGAAATCGGTGTTA
>PMCF01000179.1 GCA_003154115.1 Anaerolineae bacterium | reverse complement strand
CAATTTATACCCGTGGGCAGTATAGCTCCTCCATTGGCGCTATCTGTGATGCTTTGCATTTGTTTACCGCGTTTCCTGGGATGTCATTCTGAGCGCAGCGACGCCTGGCGGCCCACCGGCGCATCGCGCCGGGCATGGGCAGAATCTCCACCATGATCGGCACTCGATGCTGACCGGCACAGAGATTCTTCGCACGCCCTGTCCGATGTAGAGCATCGGGGGCGCGCCTGGCGAAAGCGCTCAGAATGACACCTCGGTAAACAATCACGATGCTTTGAACAACCTTAAAAATTATACCAGACGCAAAACGGCCTCACAGGCAAATCTGCCTGTGAGGCCGTTTCCACTTGGCTACGATCTATTCAATTGCCATCGCCGCCATGGTCGTTCGAATTAGTATTGCTGTTGTGATTCTCGTTCTGATTTTTGTTTGAATTGGCATTGTCGTTGCTATTCCCATCGTTTGAGTTACTGTCGTTGCCGTTTTGATTGTGATTCTTGGTTGGCTCAGGGGCGGGATTGCCATTCTGATTGCCGTCTCCACCGCCACTGCTGCCACCCCCGCCGGAGCTGCCACCATCGATCGGTTCGATGCTCGTTGCGATCAGCTGCCCGTTGCCCTGCCGCAGCGCTTTCACTTTCACCCGCTGGCCCACAGTGATGCTGCCGCGAATCTCGGTGCTGGCATTCACGCCGATCGTCGTCCCATCGATGTTCCACATGGTCGCCTCGATCGCCTGTACGCCTCCCGTAAACTCCACCTCAACCGGCTCGGCGGTTGCCGTTGGTTGCGGTGTTGCCGTGGGACGTGGCCGGGCCGTCGGGCGCGGTGTTCGCGTTGACTGTGGTGTGCCCGTAGGCGTATCGGTTTCGGTCGGCCCCGGCGTGTTCGTCGGCTGTGGTGTTTCTGTGCTTTCGCGGGCTTCGGGTGTAGATGGGCCTTCGGCCTGCGGTGTCTTATCCGATTCGCCGGCGGATTCGATCGTGATGGAGGAGGCCCGCAAACCGCCTGGCCCGGTAACACCTTTGACCTCGGCCACCCGATTGATCTGCGGCGTCCCGACGATCGACGTATTCGTATCGACCTCTACCACCAGCCCGCCCACGATCCACGCCTTGGGCTGGATCGATTCGATCGGGCCGGTGAATTCCACTTCACCTTCGCGTCTGGCGTCAAGCAATTCGTTCGCTTCCGTGCGGCGGCGCTGCTCAAATTCGCGCTGCAACTCGTCACGCACCACGGACGATCCGGCCGTGCTGAGCTGGACGTTTTCAACGGTGCGTTTGACGCTATATAACGGATCACCGGGCAGGGCCGACCCAGAGGCCGCGACCACACCGGTGCTGAGCACGATCGCTACCAGTCCGGCGGCCACAAAACCGGCGGCAAAGCGCGGGAAGAACCCCATGCGCTTGCGTTGGGAGGTACGGCGCAGCATAGCGGCCTGGGCGATGAATTTCTGGCGCGACCTTATTTTCACGGCTTCAGACGGCTCCATGCGCAGAGCAGGCAGGCCGGCGGCGGTTTGCAGCAGAGGGCGCAGCTGCGCGGCATCTTGCGGATAACGCGCCAGAATTTGTTCGCTGGATTCACCCTGCGCCAGGGCATCCAGGCATTCGATGAGTTCAACTTCCAATTGTGCGTCCATCACTCCACCGCCTGCGGCGACAATTTACGCGCCAAGGCCGCGACCGCGCGCGCCTGCAACTGTTTGATGGCGCCTTCGGTTTTGCCCAGCGTCCGGGCCACATCCTGAATGGGCAGGCCGGAGCCAAAGCGCAGGCTCAAAACGTGGCGTTGTTCTTCAGTCAATTCCTTCATCGCTTGCTGCAATGTTTCTTGCGTCAGTTTCTTTTCCACAATATCGGCCGGATCGTGATCGTCACTGGCCAGCGACTCGTCCAATTCAGTCTGCGGGGCGCGGTAGGCTTGGCGGTGATGGTCGCTCACCACGCGGGCGGCGACGCCATATAACCAGCCGCGCAATGTGTTCTGCGGCGCATTTCGATCGCGCAGGGCAGTCAGCAGCCGCGTGAATACTTCGCTCGTCAGGTCTTCCGCGGTTTCACGGTCGCCCACGCGAAACGATACATACCTGAAAATTGGCGCGTAATACGTTTCATGAATCAGGCCCAGCGCATCCGGATCGAGTTGGCGCGCGCGGGCCAGCAGTGTCAATTCATCTTGCACGGTCAGCATCCTCACAGCGAACGAGGCAGTCGTCATATAATCGATCGTCCCTGCCGTCGCTTGCGACCGATTATATCATCTGCGTGAAGTCGTTCGGCGGCTGGCCCAGTGTGTGCAGCAGGAACCCGGTTTGGCTTGGCTGCCTCAGCCGGATTCCTGCTCTGTCTCACTGGTTAGCCGTGATGTTCGTTGCCGCCGTGACCGTCGTTAGTGTTGTCGTTCGAGTTCACATTGCCGTTGTGATCATCCCCCTCGTGCGATTCGGTCGGTTTTGGCGTCGGCAGCGGCGAAGTGAAGACGGGCACGGGCGGCTGGCCGTGGCGATCCTTCACTTTGTGCTGGTCCTCTACCGCCGGGCGCGAATCGTGCGCCTCGCGGGCCTGCCTGGCAAACGCGGTGCCACTGGCGACGACCACCAGCAAGCCTGCGCCTAAGACCGCCAATACCTTTTTGGAACCTGATAAGTGCTTCATGAGTATCCTCTCTTTTGAAATCCGTTGGTTACTACTAAAGTCGCAAAAGGGGAGGAAAAGTCACGGGGCAGCGGATTAAGAACGGATAAACGAATGAGCAAGATGCAGGAGACAAGAGGCCGCGCAGGGTAGTTCCAATGCCAACAACCAACAACTTCAAACACCACGGCGTATTTGTCGCGGAAAACTTCCTTAGAGCGAGCGAAAAGTAACGGGCTGGATCGAGGTTAAGGGTTATCGGGCGGCAGGGGGGCCGGCGCAGTTGTGTCGACTGGTGGGCCGCCCGGATATTCGCGCGTGAGCAGGCTACGGAGTTGCGAGACGCCGAAGGATTTGACCAGAACATGATCGGCGCGGCCTTCCAAGTCCATGGTCTTGGCGATGTAAATATCGGCGGTCAGAACGATGACCGGGGTGTGGGCCGTGCGACTGTCCGCGCGAATCTGCTGCAAGAGTTCTGCGCCGGAAACATAGGGCAGATGGACGTCCAACAAGATCAGATCGGGCGCGGTGTTGGAGAGGCGCGTGCGGGCTTCATCGCCGCGCCGGATGATTTCGGTGACGTAACCGGCCTGCTGCAACACGGTGCTGTAAATTGAACTCAACTTGGGATCGTCTTCGATGATGAAGGCCAATGGAGTAGTCATGGGAGTGCCTCCGCTGCAACTATCAACGGCAGAGTAATCGTGAAGGTGCTGCCGTGGTCTACTTCGCTCTGGAGAGTAATGGTACCCCCCATCAGATTCGTCAGGGCTTTAACGATCGATAGGCCCAGGCCCGTGCCGCGATGCTCGCGTGTCATGGAGCCATCGACTTGCCGGAAGGGTTCATAGATATAAAGAAAGGCTTCAGCGGGAATGCCTGCGCCGGTATCAGCAACCTCCATCGCCCAGTGTTCCCGATCGGGACAAGAGAAGCGCACCTGCACGCCGCCGGCCGCGGTGAACTTGATCGCGTTGCCGATCAGGTTCACTAACATTTGGCGTAAGCGCGCCTCGTCGCCAACCAACACGGGCGGTAGATCGGGCGCAATCGTTGTGTGAAAAGACAGGCCCTTGTTGAGCGTCAAGACGCTCATCGTCGTAGCGATCTTGTGCAGCATTTCGGCTGGAGCAAAGGGCGCGTTCTGGAGTTTGACCGCGCGAGCTTCCAGCTGCGCTTCGTCCAGCAATTCATTCACCAAGTCAGTCAGGTGGCGCGTACTGTCCATGATCTCGGCAATGACGCTCTGCTGCTGCCTGGCCAGCGGCCCATACGTGCCGTCTTCCAGCAATTCGGTGTAACCCAAGATCGCGCCCAGGGGCGTGCGCAGCTCGTGACTCACGCGGGCTAACAACTGGCTCTTCAGGCGGCTGGCTTCCAAAGCCTGATCGCGCGCCTGTACCAGCTCGGTAATATCCTGCTTGATGGCGATGAAGCGGAAAATTTGATCGTGCTCATCGCGCAGTGCCGTAATCGATTGGCGCTCAACATACAAGCGGCCATCCTTGCGCCGATTGACCATCTCGCCTTCCCAGACTTCTCCAGCCAAGATCGTGTTCCAGAGCTGCTGATAGAAAGCGGCCTCATGCTGTCCGGATTTGAGTAAAGCCGGAGTGTGATCGATCGCTTCGGCCGCGGTGTAGCCGGTCAGCTGAGTGAAAGCCGGATTGACCCACTGGATGATACCGGTTCGATCGGTGATCACGATCGCATCGGCGGCGGCATCCAGCGCGGCCGCTTGCAAGCGGAGAGATTGGATCAGCCGGGCGCGTTCCAGCGCAATCGCCACCTGATTAGCCAGCGTGAGGAGAATTTGCACATGCTCGGTCGTATAGACGTTGGGCGCATAGTGCTGAGCCGACAGGACGCCGATGGTCTTGCCGCTCAACTTCAATGGCGCCAAGAGCAATGACCGCGTCGGTTCCGCTGCGCCAAACATCACCACGCCGAAGCTGTGCGAGGTACCATCGGCATCATCTTTGATCCACAACGGCTCGCCCGTCCGAACCACATGCCCCGATAGACTTTGCGCAGACAGCGGCTGGCGTTTGCCGACCCAGCGTTGACCGCGATCGAACAAGTAGACATGTTGAATCTCTTGCTGCTTGTCGTCGACCAGCGCGATGAAGAACGCGTCGGTGGGCATGAGTTGTTCCACGGCATGCTGAACCGCCACGTAGACTTGTTCCGTGTCCAGCGTGGCGGCGATGTCTTGGCTGAGCTGATAAAGCGTCGCCAGGCGGGCGGTTTGACGGCTCAGCGCTTCCTCGGCGCGTTTGCGTTCGCTGATATCGCGCACGGTGAGGACGTGCGCATTCGTGCGGCCGCGTCGATCGCGCAGGGTGGACAGCTGAAGTTCGTAATGTCCGCGCTGTTCGCCTTCACCCGTCGTAATCTCGTCGCGCGCCTCAGACGCCGTGAGATAACGCGTGAGGAGATCGGGCCAGGCTTGAAAGATCTCGGACGCATGTCGTCCCACCGCTCGCGCGGCGGACAAGCTCAGCAACTTTTGCGCCGCCGGATTCAGATCGACAATGCGCCCCTGCGGATCGAACACGACGACGCCATCGTTCATCGCTTCGACGACGGACTCACGCGCGACGGGCGCGAGATCGGTCAAGTGGAAATAGAAGATGCCGACGGTGAGGGCGGCCGCCGAGAAGGTAAAGGCCAGCGGGGTCAAATCGAGCTGCGGGATGGGATTCAATCCCAAGACGTACAAGGCATTCCCCAACCACGGAATCACCACCGCAACCAACAAGGCGATCGCCTGTCCGCGATACAGGCCCGGCGGGCTGAGCAGGAAGCGCAAAATGAAGATCGTTCCGCTCAGGACGAGGGCTTGCGAATAAAACCAGTACATCCAGAACCACAGGCCGTGTGTAACCGCCAGGACCGGAACCGGCCCCAGCGTCTCGACGTGATACTCGCTCCAGATCAAGCCGTGGGCTTCCGTAGTGAGGGCAAGCACCAGCGTCACCACCGGAATCACGGCGAGCAGCAGGAGGTTGCGGCGTGACAGCCACTTATCGTGACTCGTATATTGTAAAGAGAAGATGAGCCAGAGCAGTGGAACGGTGACGATGCCAAAGTATTGAAACTTAGCCCAGAAGACCTTGGTCGCCAGATCGGCTCCAGCGATTTCCAGCCCGTAGCCAAGCGTCCAGATCAGGGCCGCCAGGGACAGCAGTGCCAACACCGTGGCGCCCCGCGTATTGCGCCGTCGCCAGATATAAATGACCATCACGCCAGCGACGACGGCCGCGGCCAGAAAAGGCAACGCATAGGGAGTGAACTGAAACTGCATAACAGACAAGATACCACATTACCGGCAGAACCTCAACTAACGGCGTTGCAGATCAGTCATTCTCAATTTGACCGAGTGTCATGCTGAGAAGCGTTTCGCCTGGCGCGCCCCCGATGCGATGCGTCGGATAGGGCGTGTGCGACGAAGCATCTCGCATAGCAAGCCGAGATTCTTCAGCGCAAACAGCGCGCTTCAGAATGACACTTCCTCAAATGAGAACTGCCGGACGAGATGAGCCCGTTCATACGAACGGGCTCGTTGCTATACTGGATTTGCCCCACAACGCTCTTCGCTTTATACTATCTCCATCCCGTTGGTTGAAATCCATTTGGCATATTGAACAAAAGGACATCCCATGCCTCCCAGCCCTGAACCCACTGACTTGATCGCCTTGGAAATCCGCTTGCTCGATCGAACGGAGGCCGGCTATCCGATCGAGATGACGCTGACGAATACCCAACAGGTCTTTCGGGGCCAACTCGCCGCCGATGTGCTGCCGTGGAACGCCACGGGTGATGCACGCGCCGATGGGCAACGGCTCTTCGATGCGCTCTTCACCAGCGCCGACTTGATCAAAGGATGGGGCGTGGCGCAGGGAAAGTCAAAGCAGATGAGGTTGCGGCTGCGGATCGATGCGGTGGAATTGAACGCGCTGCCGTGGGAATTATTGTGCGACAAGATCGATCTGCTGGCCGCCGATGCGGATACACCATTCTCGCGTTATCTCGCCGTGAGTCGCGAGTGGGGCACGGCGATTAAAGATCGTCCCATTCGTGTCCTGGCGGTCATCTCCGGCCCGATAGATCTTGACGCAAAATACGGCCTGCCGCCAGCCGATGTCGATCTGGAAACGCGAGCTTTGCAAGATGCCATTGGATCGGCAGCGCAACTCGATTTCCTCGCTGCGCCCGTCACGCTCGATCGGCTGGAGACTGAACTGCGCAAGGGCTATCACATCTTGCACTTCGTCGGGCATGGGGCGTTTAATGTGAAGACGAAACAGGCTGCGTTATATCTGCAGGATGCGACGGGCAACGCGCAGCGCGTGCTCGACGCCGACTTCGCGGGCATGCTCAATCGCTTGCAAGCGCCGCCGCATCTGGTGGTACTCGCTGCATGTCAGAGCGCGCAACAGTCGACGAGCGCTGCCTTCACCGGCCTCGGCCCGCAATTGGTGCAGATCGGCTTACCGGCGGTGATCGCGATGCAGGAAAACGTGACCGTCGTCACGGCGCGCCAGTTCGCCGCGACGTTCTATCAACGGCTGCTGGAACATGGCATCATTGATTTAGCGATGAACGAAGCGCGCGGGACGCTGATCACCAGCGGGCGCTTCGATGCCGCCGTGCCGGTGTTGTTCATGCGTGTACCGGATGGGCGGTTGTGGGGGATTGATACCGCTAAGAAAACCAAATCACAACAGGAGAGCACAACCATGTCGGACAAAGGACGATCGGGGGGCATCAACTTTGGCGCAGGCAGCAAGGTCAAGATTGGTGGCGATGCGGTGGCTGGCGACAAAGTCACCAACATCAGTGGAGATCAGGTGAGCGGCAACAAGACCGCAGTCAACACTGGCGGTGGAGCGTATGTTGGCGGCAATGTCAATGTCAGCGGTGGGGGCAAATTCGTCGGGCGCGATGATAACTCGACGGGCTTGTCGGCGAAAGAAGTCGCACAGCTATTTGACTCGATCTATCAAAAGATCGATGCTAAGCCTGATCTGAAACCGTCAGACAAAGAAGACTTGAAGGCCGATGTGCAAGACGTGCAAGCTGAAGTGGCGAAAGGCGAAGAGGCCGACGAATCTTTCCTAGAACGCCGCCTGCGCAGTATTAAACGCATGGCTCCCGACATTCTGGAAACCATTGCCACAACTCTCGCTGATCCTAAAGCAGGTCTCGCCTTAGTCATCCGCAAGGTGATGACCAAAGCGCAGGCCGACGCCAAGGCGTAATGTTGGCAGATAAATTGAAACGGCCAGCCCGGATGTGAAGTTGGGCTGGCCGTCTGTTTTAGAAACCGGGTTTCTACATTTTAGATAAATGGAACGATAATCAGGTACCCACTTCGCTGCGCTCCGGGGGGTGCTACGCAGAAACCCGGTTTCTTAGCTTTTCTTGTCATCACTTCCATATCAGCGGCAAATACACGCGTTGTTCACTGGCGATGGTGGTGAACTGCCACAGCGGCCCGATCGTTTGGCTGATCCCGTCAGTGGCGGTGATGCGCCAGTAATACGTCGTGTTGGTGATTAGGCCTGGCGCATACAGCGCTTGCGTCACTGTAGCGACATTTGACGGTGGATTGTCGGTGCCAAAGGCGACGGTGTAAGTCACTGGCTGCCCATCGGGATCGCCACCGTGCCACGTCAATGGTTGAATTGTAAAGACGTTCGTAGCGTTGTCAGCCGGATTGGGATTGCTCGGCATATTTGGCGCGACGTTGTTCAACCCCAGGATTCTCATCGCGATGTTGTGTCGCACGCTGTCCAGCACAGTTCCATCGTTCTTCCACAAGAATTGCCCATTCACGATCGGCGGACAGCCACTCCATTCGCAGCGCCCCAATTGCCCGTAGGCCCGCGCCACTTGATCGCGCGCATACGCGCCGAAGCCGCGCTGCTCGGCCAACTTGAACAAGGCCCAATCCTGCAAGCCCGCGCGAATGACTTTAAGCCGATAGGATGGCACTGGCCCATCGATGGTGATGCCGCTGGGTGAACCATAGCCCTGCGCCGCATCCGTGCCGTCGTGATGGCCGGGATAGATCAATACGCCGTCGCCGCTCTTGTTGTAATCCACGTTCGGTCCCCATGGATTGGATTCGTGCCAATCGGTTGTGTCCCAGTATAAGAAGCCCGTGGCCTGTTCATACCAGCTGCCCCACAACATCAAGCGCGGTTCTGCGCCCCATAAGGTATTCGTCGCAAAGGTCGGATAGGGCGCGCTCTGAGCGTTGCTTTCATAGAACCACAGTTGAATGTTCTGACCGAAGAGCGTCGGCCAGTTGCTGCGCCCGTAGGGAATTTGATTGGCCGGGATGCTGGGATCCTGGCTCCAGTTGTCGTAGCCCGCCAACGATACGCAATAAATGCCCAACGCGGGATTGAGCGTGCCGACGTATTGGGGCGTGGGATGCGTCGTGTCCATGATGCGCGCTTTCCAATCGGCATCGCCCGTTTGCATGCGCTGCGAATCTTGCGCGATGGCCGGGAAGTCGGTCGCGGCTGGTTCATCGGAGGCATACACAATCGTGGATGTGAACCAGCCTTTGGCTTTGAGATGCGATGCCCACGCCTGCGCTAAGGCGGTGTATTGTGTGGGTGTACAGTCGCGTTCGTAACCCCAATCGGCGCCGGGTGTGAACGGCGTTTCGATGCGACTGCTGGGCACGCCGTCATTCCAATAACTGCCAGTCATATAAGGCTGCATGGCTGCGTCGTAAGCGCTCCAATTGCTGGGCGGAGTGCAGTCGTTCCCAAAATCGGGAATGAAGGACTGCGCGGTATCGATGCGATGATCGTGCGCCAGTTCTTCATAGCGCTTCACGAGCGTGCGCGCATACGGCGTCCAATCGAGCCAGCAATTGCTGCCGGAGCACGCATAAGTGTTGCGGTGATACCAGATGAGCGTACCTTCTGACATTTTGAAATGCGTCGTGACCGATCGCATGTCAGGCAGCACGAAGTTCCACACCGTCAACGTCACTGGCACGACGATGTTCGCTTCGCCCGTGGCGCTGACCGTGATCACGCCCGTGTACGTGCCAGCGATCGTTGCTGCGGGAATGTTGACATCGACCCACACCGGTTGATTGCGATTGGCGGTGACGCTGAACGGCGCACCTACCGATCGAACCGTGGTGGTGTACGGATCGATGAACGGGATCAGTGGATCGGCGAGGTTGGGATCGTTCGTCGGCGAATTGGCGGGTACCGGCCGATTGCCCGGTTCTCCCTCGACGACGCCCGTGAAGTCGATGAAGTATTCGCGGAAGAAGGTGATGTTCGATCGGGGGAGCGTGTGACCGTGACCGTCACTCAGATCACTCGCGGTGAGGTTCACGCCCGTCAACGCCGATCCATTGGCGCGCACGATGATCTGCGCCGCTTCGACCGATCGCTGCGCGCCCTCCAGGTTGATGCTGCTGGTCGATCCGGGCGCCGTGGTCGGCTGCACTTTATTGCTGATGGATTCCACCCACACACTCAGCGCTTGAGGCGTGGCGGCGATTGGAATGGGCGAGAAAGAAATCAACAGCGATATCACGACTAGAAACGCAAAACAGGTGCGGATGGATTTGGTCATGGGTCACACTCCCGCTTGTTGGCGCAGCGTTCAGGGTACGAGCTAAACATGATCGAGGCCAGCGCTGGGCCTGCCACACATCGCCGCACTTGAGCAGGACCCGATCGCCCGGCTGCAAATTCAGCGCGTTGACTTTGGCGATGGTGGCAAACGCGTTCGCTTCCGACAGGCCGTCGTGACTATCGTTGCCCGTGGAACTGGCTACGTAGTAAGTCACGGCCGTTGGGCTGGCCGAGATGGGCGAAGCGGTCGTGACGAACGCGACGAGCAAGCCGAACATCAAGGCGAGTCTAAAGCGCGGCATCGCCGCCTCCTCGCGTTTCATCTCAATCGGAATGACCGACGGTCTGGCTCACAGTTTAGCGCTTCTTCAATACGGTTTCAATAGAACTCTTGGTTGACCCCCGATTGAATTTCAGGTGCTATCTGGCAGGTGTGTAATTCGCTCTAGCAGATCGTTTGCCTGCTAGACAAGCTATGCTATAGTTCGAGCGTTATTTGACTCAAAAGGAAAAATTTATGGACATCAACATCGCCGTCGTTCCCGTCGCGGGGCTTGGCACGCGGCTCCTGCCTGCCACCAAATCACAGCCCAAAGAGATGCTGCCGGTCGGGCGCAAGCCGGTGGTGCAGTACGTGATCGAAGAATTAACGCGCGTTGGCATGAAGCGTTTCCTGTTCATCACCGGCCCCGGCAAAACCTCGATCGAGAATCACTTCGACCTCAATCCTGAATTGATCCAGCTGCTGCGCGAGACCGGCAAGGAAGATCTGCTGGCCAAGTTTGAATACGAGCGCATGCCTGTGCAATATTTCTATACGCGCCAGCGCCAGTTGCTGGGACTGGGACACGCCGTATCGTGCGCTGAACCGTTCGTGGGCGATCAGCCCTTTGTCGTGGCGCTGGGTGATTCGATCATCGGCCTCCATGCGCAGAGCGATGTGGTGCAGCGGATGACCGAGTGCTTTGTGCGCAACCGGGCTGCGGCCGTCATCGCGTTTGAGCAGGTGCCGCTGAGCGAGGTGCACCACTATGGCATTGCCCGACCCAAGAACGGCGCGAGCGACGTGTTCGAAGTAGCAGACGTGATCGAGAAGCCCAGCGCGCAGGAAGCCCCAAGCAATCTGGCGATTGCGGCACGCTACGTCTTTGCGCCGTCGATCTTTGCAGCCATCAAGCGTACCCGGCCCGGCAAAGGCGGCGAGATCCAACTCACCGACGCGATCCGACTGATCCTTCAGGGTGGCGGCAAGGTCTATGGCATCCGCTTGAGCGACGAAGAGCGCCGGTTCGACATCGGCAACTTTGACGCGTACTTCCGGGCCTTCGTCGAATTTGCTTTGGCCGATGAAAAACATGGCGCAGCGCTGCGCCAGTTTGTGGAGCAATGGCTCAATGATCATCATTCGTAAACGCGCCTACGCCCGCGCCGGACTTGTCGGCAATCCGTCCGATGGGTATCACGGCAAGACGATCTCGATCAGCGTGCGCAACTTCTGGGCCGAGGTCGTGCTGTATGAATGGGATTCGGTGGACATCGTGCTGGCCGAAGACGATCGGGCCCGCTTCAGCTCGATCGCCGATCTAGCCCGCGACGTGAAGCTGCACGGTTACTATGGCGGCATCCGCCTGATCAAGGCGACGATCAAACGTTTTGTGGACTATTGCGATCGCCAGGGTTTGCCATTGCACGATCGCAATTTCTCGGTGCGCTATGAAACGCACATCCCGCGCCAGGTCGGGCTGGCCGGTTCCAGCGCCATTATCGTCGCCACGCTGCGCTGCCTGATGGAGTTCTACGGCGTTGAGATTCCACTGGAAGCGCGGCCCAGCTTTGTGTTATCCATTGAACGTGATGAGCTCGGCATCGCGGCCGGTCTGCAAGATCGCGTGATCCAGGTTTATGAAGGCCTGGTCTACATGGATTTCGATCGCAGCCGCGAGCATGACGTGCACGGCTTCAAGTGCTATCACTACGAACCGCTCGATCCGGCGCTGCTCCCGCCAATCTATCTGGCCTATCACGACGCGCTGAGCGAGCCGACCGAGGTCTTTCACAACGACATCCGCGCGCGCTTCGATCGGGGCGAAGAAAAAGTCGTCAACGCGATGCAGCACTTTGCGGCGCTGGCCGCCTCGGCGCGCGAAGCCTTAATTGCGCGAGATGCCGAACGGCTGAGCCAGTTGATGGACGAGAATTTCGATACGCGGCGCAGCATCTACAACCTGCTGTCGTGGCAAATCGAGATGGTCGAGACGGCGCGACGCTGTGGCGCGAGCGCCAAGTTCGCCGGCTCAGGCGGGGCCATCATCGGCACCTACCGCGACGAAGCGATGTTCGAGCAACTGTGCCAGACGCTTGGCGCCAGCGACGTGCGCGTGATCAAGCCGCAGGTGCTGCCGTAAACGATGCGGCTTTCACCCCGCTGGCGTAGTCAAGTCATCGGCTGGCGCATTATCTGCATGCCTCTTGAGCGTATGGAGTCGAGGCTTTAACCGGTTTAATCGATGCGACCATATCTCCGGCTAAGGCCTCGAGTCCTGAATTTGTCAGAGTCCACCTGCCGCATGTTTGATCCTGACGACCTCGGTTACTGTGTGACCCCGTCCCATCCGGCCAACCGCGCTAACAGCCACCACGTGGCCTGACCTTTGCGATAGCAGTTGAAGGAATGTGAGTGCGCACAATCGTCTCAGATTCAAATAGATGTCGATGTCGGCCGGGTCGGACGTGTCGGCCTCTCCGCACCACGACCACATGACGGTATTCCGATCGCTGCCATCACCATTGAGATAGGTGCGCGTCTCTGCGGCCCAGGTGGTGGAGATCGCCATCGGGCGTGTAATCAGCCAGCGACAGAACCCCAGCCGCGATCGATCCCTCGGTGTTGTAGGCATACAATGAATTGGTGAATACGCTCATCCCGCTGACCAGCTGGCTGCCGTGCGAGGTATGACCATAGCTCAAGCGCAGCAACGCTTTGGCCTGGTTGATCCAGTACGGCGGAATCTTGCTGAGGCCGGTGGTGGTGTGATCGATGATGATCACCGGCCCCGCATAGTCGTTCATCATCAACGGCAGATACGTGTTAAAGCCGTGGATCACCGCTTGCGGGAAATTCAGTGAGAAAACGGGATGGTAGTTGTCGTTAAGGTTCACGTTGGCCTGAAAGGTCGTACCTGCAGCCAAGTCCGATCGAACCTGCGCGACGACAACGGTCGGTGTGACGGTCGCACCGGCATAGACGACGATCATCCCGCTCAACGCTCCGGTCGACGTGACGACGGCTGAAGGTAAAGTAATCGTGTAGCGCACGGTCGTACTGAGGACGCCTGAATTGATGAGCCGCAGCGTGTAAGTGATCGCATCGCCCGGCTCGAAGACTCGCTTGTTGACCAGCAGCTGTGAACCTGAGAGATCGGGCAGCGGGGCCGCTCCGGGGCAAGCGCCGTCGCCTTGCCAGCAGTGCCAGGCGATATTCAGCAGCGGCACAAATTCGCCGGTGGCTTTGAGATTGCCTGCTGGCGAGGGATGACTATCGCTGGTGGGATAAGCCGAAGTGTTGCCGCCTTGATTGGTGATGTGTTCGATCACGTTGTTGCGGAAACGGTGATGATTGCCCGCCGTCGAATTCAGATCGTTGGTGTCGGGATCGCCGCCGTTGGAAGTGAGCACATTGTAAAAGTCAAACACAGCCACGTTGTGGTAGGCATAGCCGCTGAGCCAACTGGTCATCAGCCAATTGTTGAAGGCGCGAGCGTTGGCCGCGCGCGTGGCATCGGTGGCGCCAGTTGCCAGCGGCGGCGCGGTGATGACGATAAAGAGCTTGTCCTGATGCGCGGCGAAATAATTCAACGCATCCAGGTAGATGCGCTTGGCGTGAGCGACATCCAGGAGAGAGTTCATATCCGCCGAAGCGGCCGGCGGATCGTTTGGATTGCCATCAAGATTGGAGTTGGGGAAACACGACTTGAACATGATGATGGTGTTCTCGCCGCCGGGACCGATGGATGGGCGCGAATAACTTGAATGCTGTTCGGTTTCGGTGTAGAGAGCGGTCAGGTAGGTATCGCGATGCGGGCCGGTGAACCAGCTGTACCAATTGGGGATGTCGGTGTGATCGCCGATTGTCCCCGGGGTCGTGTCCTGATCGGTTGGTCCCCAGCCATAGTTGGTGTCGCTCACGAAATAGTTGGCGTTGCTCAGGGCAATGCCCAACTGGCCATTGCCGTCGTTCAACCAGTTTTCTCCAGTGGAGTGATGAATGAAGATCAACTTCACGAGAGTTGTCGGGGGATTGGCATTATAACCGGCTACCGCTGCCGGTGCGCGCGGCGGCGCTGTGACGGGCTGCGCGGCAATGACGACGGCTGACAATCCTCCGGCCAGCAAGCTGGCCAGCACGAAGACGACGACGAAACGGACGACGACGGGTTTCATGGAACAAGCGGCCTTTCTCCCCCGCAGGAAAAAGATGGTTTGTGTGGTAAGCCTCGCTCCCTGTTGGCGCTGCGCTGTTTGATTGCAGGTACACCACCCGATCGATATACAACGGCGTGGTGCCTAATGCCGCTCAGGTGATGACTAGTGTAAAACCAAGAGACATATTTGGATTGGCAGGGGGCGACCCCTACCGCGACATTCCAATCATCTTGTCTGTGGTTGCACTAGGCAGCGTACATTCATTACTGTGCCATTGTCCACTGAGATAGACAATGGCACATTAGGCCTAACCGCAGAATTGACACGAGATTGTCATTGAATCAAGACGAAGCTTAGAACTTGCCAAGAAATTAGTCCGCACTTTCGACGCTCCCGCCGGATTGCAAATCCGGCGATGGGGGCTGGATGTGACCATCCAGCCTGGAGCAATCTGCAGAGTTGTTCTTTGACGGCTTCTTAGAACTGAAGGGCTATCGTCATTACGAAGAACCTCAAAAAGAAGCCGGTTTTCTAGCATATTCCTTTTATCATCTGCGGACGAGTGGCAGATAGATGTTGGAACCATTCACGACGATCGAGGCGCTCAGTTGGAATTGACCGGCCATGCCGGCGTTCACCTGCGCCGTGTTGCCGATCGTGCGTGACAGAGTGTCGGTGACCAACGCGCGATACGTCAGTGTGACCGCGGGCGTCGCACTCAACGTGCCTGACCACAGCAAAGTCGGCGCGTTACCATCAACGATCGTGCCGCTGGTGGAGGTGAAAGTGCCGGAGACGTAAGCCAGGCCGATCGGGAGGGTGTCTGTCAGGTGCAGCGTGTCGGTTAGCAGCGCGCCCGTGTTGCGTAACACCAGCGTGTAAGTGATCGATTCGCTTGCATGGAGACTGGATCGACTGGCCCGCTTCGTCGAGGAAGTGAGATCGGGCAATTGAGGACGCGGGCCATACGTGGGCAACGGCTGACCCGCTTCGAACGCGCCTAGATCGGGTTGACCATCGGTCACGAAGGGATCGTTGAGGTTGGGTAGATTGATCCCCGCGTTGATTTCCGGCGCGCCGGCCTTTAAGCGCAGATCGCGGCTGCCCGGCAATACGGCCACATCCCAGCTGGCGGGCAACGTCGCATTGAACACGTGACTGAAGGATGCCTCCACTCCGTGTGTCTCCACGCCGATCGCTTGGAGATCGATCAAGCGATCGTAGCGGACGTCGTTCCACTTGAACCACGGATCGGTCGGGCTGCCGACGGCGCGCGTCGTACCCCACGCATTGTAATCAAAATCGCGGAAGCCTTCATCCGGCGTGGTGGTGAACTCAAACGCATAGCGCGTGCCCAGCAGCAGATTGTTGCGATAGACCACGTTGCGCCACATCGATCCATCGTCCCCTTGCCCGTTATCGTTTTTAGCGCCGCTGTTGTGCACGACGAAGAAGCCGGTGGTGTCGTTGTGCATCTTGATGGGATTGCTTTCCAGATTGAAGAACTCGTTGCGAAAGATGTAGGCCGGGCCGCCGCGAATGGGCTGCACGCTCACGCCCATGCGCGCGTTCATCACGCGATTGCGCCACACCCGCACATTCGACTGGTTGTAATCGATCTCGATGCCGTCGTCCACACAATAAGATATGTCGTTGCCGACCACATCGTTGGCATAGGCCGGGCCGGTCTGCGGCACCACCGAGATGCAATCGGCAAAATGCTGCACGCGATTGTACGCGACCACATTGCCGGTGCCGCGCAGATCGATGCCTTCTTCCGGTGGAATGCCGGTGCCCGGCCAGGCGCGGCGTCCGTTGATGACATTGTCGCTGATGGTCTGATTGTATTCGAGGTTGTCTTCACGCCGATTGACGATCCCATCATCGACGTCTTGAATCACGTTGCGACGAATGGCGAGGTCGTGGCTGTGCTGCGCGTCGATACCCCACGCGCCGTTTTGAAGCGTTAGTCCCTCGACGATGAGAAAGCCGATCGTCTGGTTGGATTCGCCCAGCGTGATCACGCCCCGATCGGTGTTCGCACCATCGACGATCGCACCACCGCTCGTCGGACCGCGAAAGACGATCGGGTGACCGGCCGTGCCGCTGATCAAAATCTGAAAGGGCATGTAGATTCCGGCGGCCACGTGGAAGACATCGCCGGCCTGTGCCGCATCCGCCGCCGTCTGCAATCCGCGAAACGGATTTGCCGGGCTGCCATCGCCGCCGCTGCTGCCTGGAATCACATAGAGCTGGCGTCCCTGCGGATCGTCCTGCAATTCGGCGCGAGTCGTGGCTGACACGATTTGAGTCGCACCACCGCCATCGGGATCGCTCAACGTCAAGCGCAATTCGTACGTCTGACCGGCTTGCAGAAACAACGCGCTGGCCGCCCAGTAGTTCAGATTGAGCGGGTCACCATCGACGATGAGGGTCGGGTAGGCGCGCATGGCGGGGGCCGCCGGACGCCAGGCGCTGTCGCCCACGCGGCGATACTCCAGCGTCAGCGAACTATCGTGATCGTCATCACCGGTGATCGACCACGCGACACCGCTGTGTTGGAACGTGGCGTCCGTGCGGATTGAGCCGGGAACGATGGCGTTCGTGGGGGCCGCACGCAGCGGACGACTCGCTGTGCCCAAGACTAGCATTGCCAGCAAGATACTTGCCAGAACCACACTGATGCGTTTCATGATTCCTCTTAACCGATCGCAAATTGTCGCTTCTAGAGCAGTTTCCTAAAAGGTTTATGCTCCCGCTGGATGGTTACACGCTCCGCGAGCAGGCCGTGGCGGATGTAGCCATCCGCCGTGAGCATTGGCGTAAATCAAAACGGAATTTGATCTACTGTGCCACGAGGTGACGTTTCAGACAATGGCACATTTGGCCCATTGTGGAACTTTGCCCAAACGAGTTGCGTCATAAAAGTAATTCGCCCGTCGATTGAAAACTTACCTGCGCAGCCTGAATGGAGTTCCGCATGGCGGAACGGAGTCGAAGGCCACGCAGGGTCAATTAAACAAGGAGGAAGGATCATGTTCCGCAAATTATTTCTGGTGGGGCTGCTGATCGCTGCAGCAGCCCTGCTCGGTGTCTTCTGGTTCAACACCGAGTATTACGCGCATCTCCCCGAACATCTCCCCCAACATGAAACGGTCGTGCTCGGCCAGGATCGATTTGTCCCCGGCAGTCAGGCGGCGCTGCGCGTCATCGTGCGTGATAGCAGCTCCGCACAACCGCTGCCCGACGCGACGATCACCGTTTCGCTGCGCGCAGCCGATGGCACGCTGCTGCCGCTCTACACCAGCCACACCGATCGCCTGGGCAATGCCGAAGTATCGTTTCGCGTGCCCGACAACGCTGCAACAGGACAGCCCTTGGTGATCGAAACGACCTCGGCCCTCGGCACTGATCATGTCGAAAAGCCGATCAAGGCCGAGCGGGATAATCGGCTCTTGCTCACCACCGATAAACCGCTCTATCAACCCGGCCAGATCATTCACCTGCGCGCGTTAGCGCTGAGCGCGTTCGATCGACAACCGGCGACCAACCAACCGCTCGACGTCACCATCGCCGACGGCAAAGGCAACAAGGTCTTTCGCAAGAGCCTTATTACCTCGGACTTTGGCGTGGCCTCCACCGATTTTCAGTTGGCGACACAGGTCAACACCGGGGCGTACAAGATCACGGCGCAACTGGGTAACGCCCAATCGGGCGCCACTACCGCCGAGAAGACCGTCGAAGTGAAGTACTACGTGCTGCCCAAGTTTGCCGTCAAGTGGTCGACCGATCGCAGCTTCTATCAACCCGGCCAACACGTGCGCGGCACGTTGAGCGCCAACTACTTCTTCGGCAAGCCGGTGAGCGATGGTGTGGTCACGTTGGAAGGCTACACGTTCGACGTGGAGCGCAAAGTGGCCGTGACGTTGCAGGGCAAGACCGATGCCACTGGCAACTTCGATTTTGAATTCGATCTGCCCGCGTATCTCACCGGCAGCGATCTCGACCAGGGACTGGCGCGCTTCTACGTGCAGGCCAACGTGATCGATGAAGCGCAGCACAGCGAAACGTCGAACACGTCGCTGGCGGTGTCGGCCAAACCGATCGTGATCCGCGCGATCCCGGAGAGCGGGCAGTTCCGATCGGGCGTGGAGAACATCCTCTACGTGTTGACCAGCACGCCTGACGGCGCGCCGATCGCCACAGACCTCAACCTCGTTGTGCGCAACATCACTCAGACCTTCACTGCGCACACCGATGAATACGGTCTCGCCGAAGTGCGCCTTACGCCGAATGATCCGCGTTTAACTTTATCGATTCAGGCGAAGGCCGCGAATGGCGCGGCGGCCGCGCAGGACTTCACCTTCGACGGCGATCCGGCGGCGACGATCTTGCTGCGTCCCGATCGGCCGATCTATCGCGTCGGCGATCCCATGAAGCTGGCGATCTTCACCGCGCAATCCACGGGCACGGTGTATCTCGATCTGGTGCGCGAAGGGCAGACGCTCAGCACGCGCACAGTCCCGATCGAGCAGGGGCGCGGCGACGTGACGATCGATCTCACGCCCGATCAGGCAGGCGAATTGGAACTGCACGCGTATCAAGTGCATCCCAACGGGCAGATCATCCGCGATGCGCGCACGGTGCTCGTCGATACGGCCAGCGATCTCACGGTGACGTTGAAGACTGATCGCGATGTGTATCGCCCCGGTGAGCAAGCGCAAGTGAACATCGCCGTGAAGGACGCGCAGGGCGCAGGTGTTCAATCAGCGGTTGGGCTAGCCGTGGTGGACGAAGCCGTCTTCGCGTTGGCCGAACAAGATCCGGGTTTTGCCAAACTCTACTTCCTGTTGGAACAAGAACTGCTGCAACCCAAATACGAACTGCACGGCTTCAGCCCGTCACAGGCCTTGTCATTCCCGCAGGTTGTAAGCGGGAATCCAGAGATGTCGAATGCGGCGCAGCAGACCGCGGCACAGGCTTCGTTAGCGCAAACGCAACCGCGCGGCGATTTCAGTCTGTCGGCCAACACGCACGATACGGTGATGCAGCGTGTGGTCGATCAACAGCGCGCTTACTTCAGAGGCGTGAATAATTGGTTGTATTTCGCCTGGGTTGTTCTGTCGTGGGCCATCATCGGGTTGACGCTGTACTGGCTCGATCAGAAGAAGCGGCTGGGAAACGCGTTTGGCTTCGCCCTATTGGCGGCGTTTAGTCTGCTGAGCCTGATGGTCATCCTGCGCGATAACGGCAGCGTGACCTTGCTGCTGATGGCGTTGGGCTTGATCGGTTTGATCGTGGCGGCGTTGAAGCGCCATGACAAATTGTTGCAATGGGCGGTGGTCGCGCTGTTGGCTTATAGTGCCATCACGCTGTTGATTACGTTGATCGGACGACAGGTATCGGCTGCACCGACTGGCGCGTTACAAGCGTTCGGCTGGTTGGGCCTGGGGCTCGTGGTGCTGATGTACTTCATGCTCCTGGTCGATGTCTTCGGCGGTGCGGTGTCAAAAGGCTTCTTTACTACGCTCATCACGTTGCTGCTGGCCTTCTTGGTCGGTTGCGCGCCTGCTGCGCCGCTGCCAATGCCCGCGCCTGCTCAAGCGACGGCGGCACCGGCGGCAGCACCCACTCAAGCGCCCGCGTTGAAAGAAGTGAGCAACAAAACGGGCAGTGCCGCTGAGCCGCCACGCCTGCGTCAATACTTTCCTGAAACGATGCTGTGGTTGCCCGATGCGGTGACCGATGCCAACGGCCAACTCAAGATCGATATGCCGCTGGCCGACAGCATCACGACGTGGCGCATGACGGCGCTGGCTTCCTCGCGCGACGGGCGCCTCGGCAGCACCACCAGCGGCCTGCGCGTCTTCCAGGATTTCTTCATCGATCTCGATCTGCCGCTGGCGCTGACCGTCGATGATGAGGTCTCGGTGCCGGTGGGCGTGTTCAACTACCTGCCCGATCGGCAGACAGTGCGTTTGGAAGTTGCTCAAGCCGATTGGTTTGAGCTGCTCGACGAACCGATCAAAGCGATCGACATTGCGGGCAACGATGTCGGCGTGGTGTACTTCCGCGTGCGCGCCAAGTCGCCGGGCTTGCTGCCGTTCAAAGTATCCGCCACAGGCACGCAACTCTCCGACGCGATTCAGAAGATGGTGCGCGTCACACCCAACGGCAAAGCGTTTTCGACGACACAATCCGATCGGCTGCCGGCCAACACCACGGCACGTCGCACGGTCAGCCTGCCTACGCAAAGCATCCCCGGCACGCAAGCGATCACGGTCAAAATTTATCCGGGCGTGATGAGCCAGGTGGTCGAAGGACTCGACAGCATCCTGCGCATGCCCAACGGCTGCTTCGAGCAAACATCGTCGACCACGTATCCCAATGTGCTGGTGCTCGATTATCTGCGCGCGACGAATCAGGCTGCGCCGGAAGTGCAGCTCAAGGCCGAGCAGTACATCAACACCGGTTATCAGCGCCTCACGACATTCGAGGTGCCCGGCGGCGGCTTCTCGCTCTTCGGGCGCGTACCGGCCGATCGGATGTTGACGGCCTATGGCCTGCAAGAGTTCGGCGACATGCGCCGCGTCCATCCGATCGACGAAGCGATGATCCAACGCGCGGCCGAATGGTTATTGGGCCAGCAGCAGCCCGATGGATCGTGGGAAAACGATCGAGGTCTGGTACACGAGAGCACGTTGAAGAATCTGCAAAACAATCGGCTGCCCGTAACGGCCTACATCGTGTGGAGTTTGATCGACGCGGGCTTTGGCAACGACGCACGCACGCAAAAAGGTCTGGCCTATGTGCGCGAGCATCACGGCGAAGCGGAGGATGCGTATGTCGTGGCGTTGACGGCGAATGCGCTCGTCGCGGCGGATCCGGCCGATGCGATGACGCAAGAAGTGCTTAATCGGTTGGCCGAGCTGGCCGAGAAGCACGGCGAGGCCGTCACGTGGCCCAGCCAGATCGCCACGTTCATGGGCAGCACCGGCCCGACGGGCAGCATCGAAACGACGGCGCTGGCGACCCTGGCCTTGCTGCGCGCCAACTCACACACTGACATCGCCAATGGCGGCTTGCTGGCGTTGGTGCAGAGCAAAGATCCGTCAGGGACGTGGTACACCACACAAGCCACGATCCTAGCGTTGAAGGCACTGTTGCAGAGCATCCGCGCGGGCAGCGACAACGTCGCTGCGACAATCACGATCAAACTGGATGATGGACAGTCGCGCACCTTGAAAGTCACGCGTGAAAACTTCGACGTGGTGCAGGCGGTGACGTTCAACGACTTCAGTGCCGCAGGGCGCGATCACACCGTGGAGATTGCAGCGAGCGGTGAAGGCGGCGTGATGTATCAAATCGCGGGCGACTATGTTCTGCCATGGAGCGCCGTGCCGCGCACCGGCGAAAACGCGGAGCCGGTCGCCATCGACGTGAAGTATGATCGAACGCGGCTGACCTTGAGCGACACCGTCAACGTCAGTGCGACCGTGCGCCTGAACAATCCGAATGGGCACGTCGATTCGGCGCTGATCGATCTGGGCGTGCCGCCGGGCTTCGTCGTGCAGAGTGAAGACCTCGATCGGCTGGTGGCCCACTACCGCGATCTGCCTGCGAATTACACTGGTGCGCGCCTCGAACGGTACGAACTCACCGGGCGGCAGGTCATCGTCTATGTCACGAATCTGAGCGGCGCAGAACCGCTGAGTTTCGGCTATCGCTTGAAGGCCAAGTATCCGCTCAGCGTGCAGGCCCCGGCCAGCACGGCGTATGATTACTACAATCCTGATCAAGTAGGTGAGGCGCAGCCGTTGGTGTTAACGGTGACGCAGTAGAAGATTGAACTTTTAGCAAATTCCGGACTCGAGGCTTCAGCCGGTTTGATCAGTTGTCGCATCTCCGGCTAAAGCCTCGACTCCAATGACCGTGTGAAACCGGGGTTCTCCAGCTTAATTCCTTTTCTGCTAATCGCACAGTTGCAGGTGAACCATCACGCGTTGAAAGAGCGCTTACGCGGGGGAATATTGAGGTGACGCATGAGGGAGATGGCTTCAGGCAGCGCGACGACACGACTGCCCCACATGGGGTCGTTGCAACAATTCGTCAATCAGCCTCGTCTTGCCGCTGCCAGGGCCGCAGGTCAGGACGACGATGGGCCGATAGGCCGGGCGAGAGGTGCGATGTTTGCTCTCAACCAATCCACAAAAGCCTCAAAGGTCATTTCATCGGTCAGGAAAAGCTGCGTCTTGTCCGCGCGATGTAAGTGGGGCACAGGCTCACCGGCGTGGTCAGCGCCGATGTGTCCATATTTGAGCCGGATGGCGCTTCTATCCGAGCAAAAGCGTCCGCAGGCGTCGTGTCCAATCTTGGATTCCTTTATGGCAAAACTCCCAGTCGGCCAGGTCTGCTTCCCACACTTTGCTCACCTGAGTTTCGATCTGGTGAACATAGGCTTCGTCGGTCGCCGTGCGTTGAGCAAATGTAACATAGTCCGGGCCGTACCGGGCGACGTAACCGGCTTCGCGCTGCCGCAGTTCCGCCAGTTTGCCGGTGATTTGCTCGATGGCATAGCGTTGCACAGCCAAATCTATGGCAGCCTGCATATCGCCCAAAGCGCGGAGCATCTCGGCATATTTGTCTGGAATCGCAACTGTCACCACGCGTTCACTCTCCTTGCCGCCACCCAATTCCTATTCTGTCTGCGCATGACTCTGCGGGTAGTATACCTCGAAACGCGCCCTCGACGCAACGCCCGCTCCGGAATCACTGAAAGCACTGGACACTACCGCGATCTGCCCGCCGATTATGCGGGTGCTCGCATCGAACGGTACGAACTCACCGGGCGGCAGGTCATCGTCTACGTCACGAATCTGAACGGCGCAGAACCGCTGAACTTTGGCTATCGCTTGAAGGCGAAGTATCCGCTGAGTGTGCAGGCTCCGGCCAGCACGGCGTATGACTACTACAATCCCGATCAAGTGGGCGAAGCGCAGCCGCTGGTGTTGACGGTGACGGAGTAGAAGATCAACCATGAGGAACCGGGGTTCTCCATCAAGGCGAGCCCGGTTTCTGTTTCCAATGAGTGACCAAGTGACCAACATCTTGACTGCGCGGATAGTATGTAAGATTGACTTTGAGTTTGATTCAGCGCATAATGAGGCAAGTCTGCCCTGCGATGGCATAAACATCGTAGGGCAGAATTACGCAATGCAGGCGCGGAGCGGTTTCGTTGTAGCATGTCTTGTAGGCCGCCTAGTCATTGCGCAGGGCGGTTCTAGTTGTTGGTAAGTGCATAAGTTATTGCACTCGCCCTCGGAAACAAATATCCATTTGTCATGTTTGCGAGCAGCTATGGCGGAATGAGGTTATCAATATGGTTGATTTCAAGAAAAGATTAATAAAATCTTCAGGTGAAAAGCCCCTAAATCCTATTGAACTTTACGATAGATTAGATCGGGCTAGTGATAAGGGACCTCTTCGTCCTGCGCAACTTGCTGTACTAGACGATTGGCATAAAAATCGACGCACCAGCCGCGACATTATCCTGAAAATGAACACAGGCCAGGGCAAGACACTCGTCGGTCTTCTTATGCTCCAGTCCAAGATGAACGAAAACGAAGGCTCCGCTCTCTATCTTTGTCCTAATAATTTCCTCGTCAATCAAACAATCACTCAGGCGAAACAATTCGGGATTAACTGCGTAGTTGCTGAAGGGGATCTCCCAGTTGATTTTCTTGACGGGAGGGCTATTCTCGTAACGTCAATTCAGAAGTTATTCAATGGCTTGTCGAAATTCAAACTTGGACCTCAATCAATTCCGGTAGCTAACATCGTCATTGATGATGCCCATGCGTGCATTGATTCTATCAAGGACTCCTACGCTATAAAATTGGATTGTGATCAGGCAGCGTATCGAGAAATTCTCGAGTTGTTTTCCCCTGTGTTAGAAGAGCAAGGCGCGGGGACATATGCAGACATCCGGCGTAAAGACTTTGGAGCATTCTTACCTGTACCGTATTGGGAGTGGATTGATCACAATTCGGATGTCGTGAGAATCCTTTCTAAACATACTAATGTGGATGCAGTAAAGTTTCCTTGGCCTTTGATTAAGGATATCCTTAAGGATTGCCTTTGCGTTATCTCAGGGCAAGGCTTAGAGATTTCACCGTATCGTCCTCCTTTACAAATGCTTGGCTCCTATGATAAGGCAAAACATCGTGTCTTCATGTCCGCCACCATCACTGATGATTCTTTTCTCATCAAAGGGCTTGGTCTATCGGAAGAGACGGTCAATTCACCGTTGACCTACAAAGAGGAAAAGTGGTCAGGCGAGAAGATGATATTAATCCCATCGTTGATTCACTCGTCGCTGACTGACACGGAAATGGTTTCCGAATTTGCAAAGTCGTCTCCTACTCGGAATGTAGGTGTAGTAGTGTTGTGCCCCAGCTTTGATGCCACGAAAATCTGGAAAGCCGCTGGTGCGATTGTTGCCAGCAGGAATGACATCCACGCGAAGGTGGAATTGCTCAGAGGCGGTCACTATAGCGAAACTCTTGTGATCGCTAATAGATACGATGGCATTGACCTGCCAGATGATGCCTGTCGAATTCTGATCATGGATTCTAAGCCATTCTCCGAAGATCTTCTGGATCGCTACGTTGAAGCTTGCCGTGAAGGAAGCGAGGTTGTAGCTGTGAAAACGGCACGAATTATTGAGCAAGGACTCGGCCGGTCTGTGCGCGGCGAAAAAGACTACAGCGTAGTGATTCTGACCGGTAATGATCTGGTTCGATGTGTTAGAACTAAAGACTCGCGGAAGTATTTCTCAGCTCAGACTCGCTCCCAAATAGAAATCGGTATAGAGGTTGCGAATCTCATCCAAGAAGAGCTTAGCGATGAGACTTCCCCGACGAAAATTCTTAGAGGCCTGATAAATCAGTGCTTGAGACGCGACGAAGGTTGGAAGGAGTTTTATATCGAAAAAATGAATCACGTCGCACAGGCATCTGCGCCTTCGAAGATACTGCGAATCTTTTCGGCGGAGATGAAAGCGGAGAATCAGTATTATGAAGGTGATTACGCGGCTGCCGTTGAAACGCTCCAGGAAATCGCAGATAAGTATGTGGAGACGCTTGCCGACAAGGGTTGGTATCTCCAAGAAATGGCGCGTTACATGTATTCATCAAGCAAAACGCGTTCGAATAAGTTGCAAGTAGGTGCTCATAGGCACCATAGGTATCTCCTTAAGCCAAAAGATGGAATGGTCTTCTCTCAAATCGTTATTTTGAGTCAGAAACGCATCGCGAATATAAATACCTACTTGCGGGGTTTTGGCTCTTTTGACGAGCTGTCACTAGCTGTAGAAGAAATGCTGGGTAATCTGCGGTTTGGTGTCAGAGCCGATGCATTCGAAAAGGCGCTAAATGATCTGGCTTTTGCATTGGGCTTTGTAGGTGAAAGGCCCGATAAAGAATGGAAAGCCGGCCCAGATAATTTGTGGGGACTAAGAGATGACGAATATGTTCTATTCGAGTGTAAGAGTGAGGTTCTAATTGAGCGAGCAGAGATAAACAAAGATGAAACTGGTCAAATGAACAATGCCTCAGCGTGGTTTCGGAAGCACTACNNAGTACCCAGGTGCAAAGGTCAAGCGAATAATGATAATACCCACAAAAACTCTGTCGAGAGGCGCTGGCTTTAATGAAGACGTTGAGATCATGCGAAATCGAGATCTAGGTCGTCTCACAAACAACGTAAGAGCATTCTTTAGTGAATTTCGAAACTTGGATTTCTCCAATCTCTCGGAAAGTAAGATTCAGGGCTTTATTGATACACACAAACTCGGCGTTTCAGACATTCTTGAGCAGTATTCTGAACAACCTAAGTCATACTAGCACTACTATATGCAGGCGACTTCTAGATCACTGAGACCATTGATATTTGAGCGCGCTAGTCCGAGCTCTACCAGCGCGATCGTCATGTATCGGAAATGCTGAACATGCGTTATAGCTCTTGGCTGCGCTGAATCCTCAAGTCCTTTTTCGCGAGTGGTATACTCCCCGCATGCCCGAACTNNGCGCAGCAGCGGCTGGAAGAAGCGGTGACCGGCGCACAGATCGCGGGGATCAATCGACGCGGCAAGTTCTTGATCTTCACGCTCGATCCTGCGGTGCAGGATTCACGCTTGTTCCTCGCGCTCAATCCAAAACTCACGGGTCGATTGCAATTGGCGCAGCCCACAGAGAAGCGGATGCCCAAGACGCATCTGATCTTCTCACTCTCCAGCGGCCATCATCTGCGCTACGTCGATCAACGCACGAT
>PMCF01000329.1:372-12052 GCA_003154115.1 Anaerolineae bacterium | reverse complement strand
CCTAATTTCCGGCATTTTTGGGCCCAATCCTTGTCGCGAAAGCCGCGGTCGGCCAAGAAGGTCACCGTCGCCACGTGCCCCAACAACTGGGCGGCCTCCGTTAAGAGCGCTTCACATTTTTCCACCGTGATCAAGCCAGGGCCTTTGACGACCAACCACGTCAGCGGAATCGCGCGGAAACAATGCGACAGCGACAGCCGAAAGAATTGGAGCGCTTCATGATTGACGATACACCCATCCAAGATCACAAAGACCTCTTTGTCCGCCCAGGCCTGCAACGCTTCGGTGATGAGTGGCCGGTAGAAGGCGGGGACGTTGATGAATTTGTTCTTCAACCAACGGCGCACCTGGGCGATGCGCCCGGCGGCTTGGGCTTCGCTGGGAATATGTTGCGCGATCTGACTCAGATGCACCGATTGCGAGAGAATCAAGCCGACGATCACCCAGACCCAGTTCGCAATGCGTTTCAGGTGCGGTTCCGGATGAACCGCCCGCAACTTCGTAAACACGCGGGTATATAATTCTTCGCTAATGCTCATGAGAGGGGCCTTTCGATTTGGTGTGGTGACCACCGATTATGCCAATTTCATGAGCAAATTGCAAAGTGTTAGCTACTCAGGCGTGTATGTTAGTTTTGCACCAGTTGTTTGTAAGGCAGTGGCTTCTATGAATTGATTATACGGCTATGCCGTATACTTTGCAAGTCCCATTTTTGACGTATTCAAAACGATTATCTTTTGCAGGGGGCAGCAAACGGCTGGCGTTAGCGACGGCTGAGCGCCTCGGCGTTGCCGCTGATCTGCCAGCCCGACTCGCAAAAGGGCACCGGCTGCACTTGCCAGCCATACTCGATCGGCCAGGTAGAGCGCGCCGTCTCAAGATCGATCTTCAAGGTGTTGACGCGCAGAGCCGGGGGCAGGGGACGTGCGATCGCATCTTGCAGGCGCGCAAAGTCCTCGGGGGTGAGGCGTGGTTGATAGCGATCGAGTGGCATGAGGCTGAATGAGAGACGGAGCGAATGAGAGACAGAGAAAAGAAGGCTGTCCGATGTCAGGATTCTGAATCGAATGGCTTGCCATCATCGAGCGAGTAAATATCTTCAAAAGCATCAGCAAGCGACGCAAATGCCTGATTGTGAGCGGCCGCATACAACCAGGTCGATTCATCGATATCTTCGACGAGTGGGTAGAGCACAATCACTCGACACGCAGCGGGCCAGCCACGGGCAGTTCAGAGTCTAACCGAAGTTGGCGCCGTTCGTCAATGGTAGCCATTGTCTCAAAGGCTGTGAGTGTTTTATCCATGCGGCTCAATCCCTTTCGTAGCTTGAATAAGATCGCTCCCTGCTTGAAATGATACTCTGACGAGCTGGGCTATGCCAGCGCCGCGCGCTTTTCCACTTCGGCCAGAACTTGATCGACGCGCAGCATGGCTTGCGCCTGAAGCGACCGCCACTCTTCCACGTAACGTTGGGCCTGTCCCTGATCGTCGAGCGTGGCGGCGTTGATGCGGACGTTCATTCCGGCGGCATCGATGGCGGCCCGCGCCATGAAGGCGCCTGAGGCGGCATCACTCATGGCGTTGACGTTGCCGTTCGCTGCGACGAAATACACCAGATCGAGCGCCTGCAAGCACAGTTGTGCAGTGCGTAACGGCACATCGGTGGCGTGCTGCGTGGCAATCTGCACGGCCTGATTGCGAACCGCTTGTTCTTCGGGCGTGTCCTTCGGTAGTTTGAACGCATCCATCACTTCGGCGAACGCGGCTGAATCTTCGTCAATAGCCGACGTGAGTTTGCCACGCAAATCATCCGCTTGCGCGGCAATGTCTTTCATCTGCGCGTCGACGGCGGCATATTTCTTCTTGCCGATGGTCAAGCGCGCGACCATGCCCGCGAGGGCGGCTGAGAGCGCGCCCGCCAGCGCGGCGACTGCGCCGCCGCCGGGCGCGGCTGTGCCCGCCGCCGTCGCTTCGATGAAGGCATTCGGCACGATCGATTTGGTCTCGCCCGACATGGCTTCGCGCAATTTGTTTTCCAAGATTTGATCGCGCTCGAACATATCGAGTTGCAGATACCACTGCGCGGCATCGATGAGCGCGTCTTGTGGAGTCAGGCCGACGAGTTCGCTTTTAGTGATGGCGCACCCGTAGCGCGCGGCTTCGCGCCGGATGGTTTCTACTACGCGCGCGATGGGCGTCTTGTGAAAGTTGGTGAGGTTCATCGAGACTTGCGCTTGTCCATCGACGAGGAAGCCGGCGGCCTTCACAAAGCGCAAGCCGCCGCTGGAATGCCGCACCGCTTTGGCGATCTTTTTCGCCACTTCGACATCGCCCGTACCGAGATAAACGTTGAAGGCGATGAGGAACGATCGGGCGCCGATGACCGTCGCGCCGGCCGGGCCCAGCTTCGCCGGGCCGTAGTCGGGCAACCGATCGGGATTCGATTCGATCTCGGCCTTCAAGCCTTCGTATTGGCCGCGCCGCACGTTTTCCAGGTTCTCGCGATCGGGACGGGTGGCGGCCGCTTCATAGAGATAAACGGGAATGCCCAGTTCGTCTCCCACACGCTGCCCCACGCGCTTCGCCATCGCTACACATTCTTCCAGCGTCACGCCGCTGACAGGCACAAACGGCACGACGTCCGTCGCGCCGATGCGGGGATGCTGGCCGGTATGTTGATTGAGATCGATCAGTTCGGCCGCTTTCGCGATGGCCGCAAAGGCCGCTTGTTCCACGGGGTCCGGTTCGCCCACGAAGGTGAGCACGGTGCGATTGTGGTCGGGATCGGAGTGTTGATCGAGAAAGGTCACGCCCTCGATCGCCGCGATGGCCGATCGGATTTGCGCGACAACCTCAGGCCGCCGCCCTTCGCTAAAGTTGGGGACGCATTCGACGATTTTGGTCACGCTGATTTACCTTTGTTGGCTCTCCAGACTTGAGCGGGATTATCGTTAAATGTTCCCGGTCCGCTGCGCGTGGGTACATCCGCCGCTCTCAAACGCTGGATGTACCCATCCAGCGGGAGCATTTCCCGTTGAAGTCGGATGAGCCCCCTTGTTTATGGGGATTTGGGCGCGAGCCGCGTCAGGAAGTCGGCGTGCTCGGCGCTGTTTAGGCCGATCTGCAGTTGGGCGAGGACTTTGGCCAAGTCACCGTCAAGCAGAGCCGGGACGTTGAGCCACAGACCGGGGAAGACGTGGCTGCGGCTGACACCCGCTTCATCGGGATCGAGGGGCTGATAGCCGTCGTCGATCAATTGGAACCAATCGAGCCGTTCTTCGTAGACTTGCCAGACAATGTATTCCTGCACGCCGTTGCGTTGATACACTTTGAGTTTGTCATACAGATCGATCGTGGCGCTGCTGCCCGCGATTTCGATCAGGAGTTCGGGTGCGCCCTCGATATAGTCGTCGTCGGTGAGGCGGGAACGGCCCAGTTCGCTGGACGTGATGCGCAACAAAACATCGGGCTGCACTTCGTTGTCGCGATCGAGCCGGACCGTGGTGTTATCAGCAACCTGTACAACCGGCGTGGCGGCACAGTATTGCACCAGCCAGCCGATGATGTGACTATGGGGTTGGCCGTGACCTTTGTAATGAACGGGTGAGGGCATGAAGACAACTCCTTCAATGAGTTCGGCCTTCTTGAGGCCGGGCATGGCTTCATAGCGCCGCTCGAATTCGCGGCGGCTCAAGCGGTCGCCAGGTTCCAGCGGCGGTGGAGTGACAAAGCGCGGTGCAGCGTGATGAGTTGAGGATTTTGCGATTACGGGTGAAATGGTCATTAACGTGCCTCCTGCCACAGCGTGAGCTTATTGTACCGCTTGCCAGAGCAGATGGCAACAAAAGACCTCCCGAAGGTCCGCGCCGCGCCTTCGGGAGGTCGGGTCGGGTGTTTACTGCACGCCGAGGTAGGTGTCTTGCACCTGCTTGTTGTTGCTGAGTTCTTCGGCGGTGCCTTGCATGACGATGTGGCCGACTTCCAGCACGTAGCCGCGATTCGCCACGGAGAGCGCCATCATGGCGTTCTGCTCGACCAGCAAAATCGTCGTGCCTTGCGCGTTGATCTCTTTCACGATGTCGAAGATCTGCTCGACCAGAATCGGCGCCAAGCCCATCGAGGGTTCGTCCAGCATCAGCACTTTGGGGCGCGCCATCATGGCGCGGCCAATCGCCAGCATTTGCTGCTCGCCGCCAGACAACGTGCCGCCGGCCTGTTTGATGCGTTCTTTCAGGCGGGGGAACAACTCGAACACACGGCTGAGATCCTTCTGGATGCCCTCTTTATCTTTGCGTTGATACGCGCCCATTTCCAGATTTTCTAGTACCGTCATGCGCGGAAAAATCTGGCGGCCTTCGGGCGCCTGCGACACGCCCTGCGCTACGATTTGATCGGTGGGCAGTTTTTCCAGCGCCACGCCATTCAGAATGACCGTGCCCTGACGTGGGCGCATCAGGCCCTGAATCGTGCGGAGCGTGGTGCTCTTGCCCGCGCCATTCGCGCCGATGAGCGTGACGATCTCGCCGTCTTCGACGGTGAACGAGATGCCTTTGAGCGCGTGAATGTTGCCGTAGTAACTGTGAACGTCGCGAAGTTCTAGCATGGTTAGTGACCTCGACCGGTGCCCAGATAGGCTTCAATCACCTGTTGGTTCTGCTGAATTTCGATCGGCAGGCCTTCGGCGATCTTCTCGCCGTGATCGAGTACGGAGACCCGATCGGAAATGCCCATCACCACGCGCATATGGTGTTCGATCAACAAGACGGTGAGATTCAAGTCTTTACGGATGAAGCGAATGAATTCGGTGAGCTGCGCCGTCTCACCTTGATTCATCCCCGCCGTCGGTTCGTCGAGCAGCAGCAGTTTGGGCTGGCTGGCGAGCGCGCGCGCAATTTCGAGGCGGCGTTGATCGCCGTAGGGCAGGCTGCGCGCCGTCAGTTCGGCGCGAGCGCGACCGAGGCCCACATAGTCCAGCATGTCCAGCGCCTTGCCGCGCGCGTAGTCCTCTTCTTTGCGCATCACCTCGGTGCGGAGCATGATGTGCAGCGCGCCTGCCTTCATGCGCGTGTGCATGCCCACCATGACGTTTTCCACCATCGTCATGGCCGGAAAGAGGCGGATATTCTGGAAAGTGCGCGCGATGCCGAGCCGCGTGATGTCATGCGGCTGCATCTGGCCGATGTTGGTGCCGTTGAAGGTGAGGGAGCCGTTCGTGACTTGGTATACGCCGGTGATCATGTTGAAGAAAGTGGTCTTGCCCGCGCCGTTCGGCCCGATCAAGCCTGCGATCATCCCCGGCTCCATCACAAAGTTCACTTTGTTCACGGCCGTCAGGCCGCCGAATTGCTTGGTGACGCCTTGCGCTTCGAGAAATTGAGTCATCGTGTCCTCTCCGCTGGGCTCAGGCTGCGCCGGTCGGCGCTTCTTCGTCGACGGGTTCTTCGGCGTGGAATTGCAAGCGTTGCTCGCGGGTGGGCAACAGACCTTCCGGCCGGAAGGCCATCACCAGCACCAATATCAGACCGAGCAGCAAGAAGCGATACTTCACTGGATCGAAGTTGGCGATGATGAAACCACGCACGGCTTGATCCGGTATCGACGGCATCAGCACGTGCGTCGACAGGCCGTTGAGCACATTCTGGAACTGTTTCAGGAACAGCAGGTCGGCCAGGAAGATGATCAGCGCGCCCACGATGTTACCCGGAATGCTGCCCACGCCGCCTAGCACGATGGCAGCCACGATGATGACTGACGTGCCAAAACCGAAGCCGTCCGGGAACACCGCGGACACGTACGCGCTATAGAACGCGCCCGCCAGACCCGCAATCGCCGCGCCGAAGGCAAACGCCGTCAGCTTGGTGTGAACCAGATCGACGCCCATCTGATTTGCCGCCAACTCGTCTTCTCGAATGGCCGTCATCGCGCGGCCCAGTCGCGAATTCTTCAGGCGCAGTTTCAAGAAGATGAGCCAGCCCGATGATACCGAGCAGGAAGAACCACCACGGCAGGATATTATCCGAGGCAAACTGGCCTGGCTGGAAGGTGTTCCAGAACGGGGCCAGCAGACCTTCGGCGGTATGTGGGATGGGGATGAACAGGATCAGGATCAGGCCCACTGCCAGGCCGGAGAAGATCATCGTGCCCGGACCTACTTTCCCATTGCGCTGCTGGCGGCGGAAGAAGAAGAAGATCAGCCCTACCAGCGCCAGCATGACGGCGACCTTGATGATCAAGGCAACGGGCGTGTCTTCGGGACTGATGATCGGAAAAACCGGACGATCGATCGGGTTGATGCCGCGCACGCCGCCCGTGAGATCCAACTTATCGACCAGTGTAATACATTGGACCGTGGGTGTGCCACCCCCGATCGCTTGGATGGCCGGAATGATCACGCAGGTCAGCGGCTCCTGGATCGTGATCTTGATCAACTGCTGAAAGGCCACGGGCACAATCTCGCCGAAACCGAGCGTGATGATGGCGATATAGTCGCCCCTGAGGCCCAGCGTCGGCGCGCCCAGCAGCACCCCGCCGATACCCGCAATCGCCGCCGCGATCCAGAGCAACAACCAGAAGTTTATGTGAACGCCGATTTGATTGGATGACAACAACGCCGTGGCATACGCGCCAAAACCGAAGAAGGCCGCATAGCCCAGATTTAACAGACCGGCGTAACCCACCACGACATCCAACCCGATGGCCAGCACGATGTAGACGCCGGCGAAGATGATCGAGGCCGCCCAGCCCAAATCCGTCGCATGATCGATAATGGGCAGGAAGATCAAGATCACGGCTCCCACCGCATAGTTAATTCGGCGCGCCGTCCGGGCGTTTGGCATATGCTGGACATAGGCCATCCCTAGCGCGGTAAGTGTCCCCAGCACAATGCCTACAATTGCCGCCGGGAAAGTCACCTCTGATGGATGGCCAGTCACCACGGCGATATCGGCCAAGCCCCGATCGAAGATGATACCGCCGATAGCCGTCAGCAACGAAAAGATAAACGCGGTGAGGGCGACCGCTTGTGGAGAAAAAGCCGCCGGTTTGCCAGACCCCGATCGGCTGGTGAAGCCGATCAAGATGCCACCGAATACGGCCAGCACCGTCATTGCCCAGCCGCCAAACAACATCGCCAGGAAACCCGACGCAAGACCGAGGAGAAGACCACGCTTGATGGACTTGTTCATGTCAGCACCTTTAGGCTTTCTGGCCCACGGCGGAACCCAACAGACCGTTCGGGCGGAAGATCAACACCAACACCAGCACCCCAAATACCCAGGCACGTGTCCAGGCCGGATTGAGCAAGCCGTCGCTCAACGAAGTCAGAATGCCGATCAAGAAACCGCCCAGCATGGCGCCCGTCACATTGCCGATACCGCCGAGCACGGCCGCCGTGAACGAGCGCAGACCGGCTTGAAAGCCCATCAACCACCAGGCCGTGCCGACGTACAGACCGTTGAGCACCGCCGCGGCCCCGGCCAATCCGCCGCCGATGAAGAACGTGATGCTGATGATGCGATCGATGTCAATGCCCATGATCTTGGCGGCGTCGCGATTTTCGGCAGTGGCCCGCATGGCCTTGCCCAGGCGCGTCCGCTGCACGAACAGGCGCAGCCCCACCATCAATAGAATGGCCGCTATCACGACAAAGATTTCTTTGCCGTAGATCTTAAGCGACGATTCCTGCCCGGTCAGCATTTGAATTACATCGTGACTCCCCAGCAAATCAGGGTAGGCCTTCTGCGCGGCGCCGCCGCTGGTACCGAAATAAGGCTTGAGAAAATCGATGTAGCCCTGACCGGCCCAGATCTGGCCGAGGTTTTGCAGGATGAGGGATACGCCGATCGCGGAGATCAGCGGGGCCAAGCGCGGGGCGTTGCGCAGCCGCCGATAGGCCACCCGCTCGATTACGGCATTGAGCGCGCCGCCGAACAACACCGCAATGACGAGTGCGACGATAACGGCGAGGAGGATCGCCCCCGGATCGCTCTTGTTCGTCGCGCCCAGCGCGGCGATGACCGTCAGCGACGCGAAGGTGCTGATCATGAACACNNGCCGTGCGCAAAGTTGATCAACTGAATGATGCCGTATACCATGGTATAGCCCAGGGCGACGATGGCGAAGATGCCGCCATTGGCAATGCCGATCCACAAATAGCGCAGCACCAGCTCGGGCGTATCGCGGAAGATAACGGCGATACGGGCCACGTCAAAACCGGCCACCGGGCTGAGCAGCAAGAAGAGATAGATGATGACTACGGCGAGCAGGACTTTTCTCAGCGTCTTCATCGGCATAGCCCCCTTTGGGCAAAAAGGATTGGGACAGCAACCTGCTAATTGAGCAGTGGGGCGACCGTAGCCGCCCCACTGCAATTCAACCCCGTTAAACTGTGAGAGTTACTGAGCCTTGAATGTGCCGACGGGTGCGTACTTGTTGCTCTTGACCACGTAACCGGTCATATCGGTCAACGAGGTGTCGCCGTTGGCGTCGAACGACCAGGTACCCAGCGCACCGCTGTAGTTCTTGATGCCCATCACCGCATCGCGCACGGTCGCCCGGTTGGTGGGATCACCACCGGCCTTGCAGACCGCTTCGATGCCGGCAATCACAGCGCCGATCGAGTCGTAACCGAACACCGCGTACGGCTCGTTCGTCGGGCCGTATTCTGCCGCATAGTCTTTCAGGTATTGCTGGCCGCTGGCCGGGAGCTTGTCGTTGGGGACACCGGCAACGGTCGCGTACGCGCCTTCGGCCACATCCGCACCGGCGCCGTCAATGAACGCCTGCGTCTGAACGCCGTCCGGGCCCATGAACTTGACCTTGGTATTGTCGCCCATCGCACCGACCTTGTCCCTCAGCAGCTGGGCGGCGTTGTTGTCGACGACCATGCCGACGTAGATTTCATCCGGTTTCAAGGCCGCGATCTTGGTCATCAGCGCCTTGTAGTCGGCGGCCTTCGGGTCGATCGACTCCTGGCCGAGGACCTTGAGGCCGATCTTGGTCGCGGTCGCATTGAACACATCGGCCACGCCCTTGCCGTACAGTTCGCCGTCGTCCAGAATGTAGACCGAGGTTACGCCCAGGCTCTTCGACCAGTTGGCGGCCACCGCACCCTGGATGTCGTCGGCGGCGCAGACGCGGGCATAGTTGCGCTTGCCGTTGGGATAGTATACACCGGGCTCGCCCACTTTCTTGTCAGCACCGATCTCTTTAGTCAGGCCAGAATAGGTGTTCGCGGGCGAAACCATGACGACTTCAGCTTTATTCAGAATTGGGATGGACAGCTTAGCTGCACCCGAGTTGAACGTGCCGATGTAGGCGATAACGGACGAATCGGCCGCAGCCTTGGTTGCGTTTTCGGTCTCAACGGCCGGGTCCCACTTGCCCAACGCCGCCGACGCGTCGTCCTTCGATTCGTAGACGATCTTATACTTGCCACCGCAGACCTGATTATTGATCTGCTTCAACTTCAGCTGGATCGACTTGACGATCGTATCGGTCTGGGTCAGCGATGCACCCGTTAGGGGCAAGCTCGACACGATCTTGAGCGTTCCGCCGCTGGCCGCGGGAGCGGTGGTCGGGGCAGCGGCGGCGGCCTGAGTCGGCGCGGCCGCAGGGGCAGCGGTCGGCGCAGCCGCGCCACCGCAAGCCGTCAATAACACGCTGGCCAAGACTAACAGAATCACGAACGTCTTTGCGTACTTCATGATACTTCTCCTCCTAAAGAGAATCGAGTGGTTTTTCCTCCAGCAGAGTGGGCCTGGAGACAGAGGACAGTGACGAGTTGACATGGCTCGGGTGGTTAACCCATATGCTCGCCACATTGCCGAACGCGATGTGTCACGAACCGCGACCACCTCCCTTGGATACAAATGCACCTCGCCGGGGTGCGAGGTGTGCCATTTGAATGGCGGAATTCTATTACGCATGTCGTGCTTTGTCAAGAATCGGTTTGAGCAAACAAAAAAGCCGGAAGCGTTCAACGCCTTCGGCTTCTTCTTTATCCGTTCTACTATACTTGCCGATACTCACCCTCGACCACATCCGGGCCTTCGGGCTGCGGCTGATCTGATCGGGGACCGGCGCTGCCGCCATTGGTGTTCTGATACAGGCTTTGCCCAATCGCTATCGTCGTCTGTTGCAGCTCGCCGATCAGCGATCGAATCTGTTGCACGTTCTCGCCCGTCATCGCCGATTTAAGTTCCGTGATCTTGGCTTCGACACGGGCCCGATCGGCCTGGGCCACCTTATCGCCCAGATCGCGCAGACTCTTCTCTGCTTGATAGATCGTCGTGTCCGCTTCGTTGCGCGCCTGGATCACTTCGCGGCGGCGATTGTCAGCCGACACATTGCGCTGCGCTTCACTCATCATCCGATCGACATCCTGCTTCGACAGATTCGTCGAGGCCGTAATCGTGATCTGTTGTTCCTTGCCCGTGGCCTTATCCTTGGCCATGACGTGCAAGATGCCGTTCGCGTCGATGTCAAACGTCACTTCGATTTGCGGCAGGCCGCGCGGCGCCGGCGGAATGCCTTCCAGACGGAAGCGGCCCAACGTCATGTTGTCCGCCGCCAGCGGGCGCTCGCCTTGCAAGACGTGAATGTCGACGGCGGTCTGATTTTCATCGGCCGTGCTGAAGACTTCGCTCTTCTTGTACGGAATCGTCGTGTTGCGTGGAATCAACGTCGTCATCACACTGCCCAGCGTTTCCAGACCCAGCGACAACGGTGTCACGTCGAGCAGCAGCACATCCTTCACTTCGCCGCCCAACACGCCCGCCTGAATGGCCGCACCAATTGCCACCACTTCATCGGGATTGACGCTCTTGTTAGGCTCTTTGCCGCCGGTCAGTTCGCGCACCAGCTGCTGCACCATCGGCATGCGCGTCGCGCCGCCGACCAGCACCACTTCGTCGATGTCACGCGGTGACAACTTCGAGTCGCGCAGGGCTTGCTCAAACGGTCCGCGCAGGCGCTGCACCAGCGCTGTACTGATCTGTTCGAACTTGCTGCGCGTGATCTTCAACTGCAAATGCCTGGGGCCGTTGGCATCCGCCGTGATGAACGGCAGATTGACTTCGGCTTCCATCAAACTCGATAGTTCGATCTTGGCCTTCTCGGCCGCTTCCTTCAAGCGTTGCAACGCCTGTCGGTCCTGGCGCAGATCGATCCCGTTTTCTTTCTTGAACTCGTCGGCGATATAATCGACCAGCACCGCGTCCCAGTCATCGCCGCCCAGGTGCGTATCACCGCTCGTGGCGCGCACTTCGACCACCCCCTCGCCCACGTCGAGCAGCGAAATATCGAACGTGCCGCCGCCCAGGTCGAAGACCAGAATCGTTTCGTCGGCCTTCTTATCGAGGCCATAGGCCAGCGCCGAAGCAGTCGGCTCATTGATGATCCGCAGGACGTCCAGGCCCGCAATCTTGCCCGCGTCCTTAGTCGCCTGGCGTTGCGCGTCGTTGAAGTATGCCGGAACTGTAATCACGGCTTGCGTCACCGGTTCGCCCAGATAGGCTTCCGCGTCCTTCTTCAATTTTTGCAGAATCATCGCCGAGATTTCTTGCGGCGTGTAAGTCTGTCCGGTCTGCGCGATCTTCACGCGTGCGTCGCCGTTGGGGCCGGCGACCACTTGATACGGAACGTGTTCACTGCTCACCTCGCCGTAAGCGCGGCCCATGAA
>PMCF01000329.1:0-362 GCA_003154115.1 Anaerolineae bacterium | reverse complement strand
TTGGTTGTTCCTAAGTCGATACCCACTATTTTACTCATGGTGTCATCCTCCAATAGATGTTTGATTCCAAAGTGATCGTAAAGGCGCAGGCACGAATGAACGTGACTGCGCCTTTAGTATAGGCCGATCGTGTTAGATGGTTGTTAGACTGATATAAGATCCTTGTTGGAGGGAGCCGGGCAGAGGCGAGGTTTGCCGTTCTCACTCATCGAAAGCCGGACTTCTCTCTACTCTCTTTCCCTCTATCTCCCCATCACTTTACGCCGTCGCTGGCGTCAAGCGCATCGCGGACGCGGCTGACGAGCGCTAGCTAAACCGTAGTGCAGCTAGAACACCGATAGTGTCACCCGGATTTCGCAATT
>PMCF01000101.1 GCA_003154115.1 Anaerolineae bacterium | reverse complement strand
TCAAGACGATCTTGCGTCGGCTCAAGCCACGCACGTTTCCAGATTTGATTGAGGCACTCAAACAAGCCTTGCTGGCAATTACACCGCAAGATGTTGAAGGATGGTTTGCTCATTGCGGTTATGCCATCAACTGATTAGGAATCTGCTCTAGATTTGCTCACCGGTGAGACAGGCCGTGTTACGCTCGACAGTGTAGCGCCAACGGCCGCGCAAAGAAATGGCCCACAAGCCGCATTTGAGGCATGCGGAGGCCGCAAATCGGCTTCAAACAACCGCAAAGTTACTCAAAAACACTGCATGTGCCGTCGTTGCGCCAAAATGGGGTAGAATCGCGGCATGTCGAAGAAACATTCACCCCAAGAATGGCAGGCGCTCCGGTGCTGGGTACAAGCCTTGGAAGATCGGCTAGCGGCTCGCCAGAAGACCTTAACCCAGGTGAGTCCCGACCAATTGACCCGTTGGCATCGCAGCATATCGTTCCCACGTAACGAGACCCTAAGAAGTTTGTTGTCAGAGACTCTGGATCTCAAAATCTGGGACGATGTCGGCGAAGTCGTTGACTGGATGGCGCTGCTTAATATCACAGGCCATGAAACGCTGCAGTTTCTACTCTCATTATCCTATTGGATATCGCCCTACTCTTCTACATCTGGTTGGTGGGTATGTCTCACAAGGTGATCTGGCTGCAGTGGTGGCTGGAGATTCAAGCCCGGCGCGATACCGCCAACGAGGATGCCATGTCCGGTGACACGAGCACGGACCAACATTGATGTGAAGGAAGAAACAGCATGGGGAGGCACGTATGACCGGATTGATCCCACGCGATGTCGCAGCACGCTACGGCCGAGAAGCCGTCGAGATCATCCAGGCTGGCGCATACACCGCAGGCAGTGGCCGTCGGGTCGAAATCGGCGACGCCGTACGTCGGGCTGTGGCACAGATACAGACCTATCCGCCGGACAATCCGCTGCCCGCCATCACGGCCCGCTTTGAAGCCCCTCAAATTGAAGTAACCAATGAGACCACGCTGAATGCGGCGCGACGCTTGATCGCGGCAGGTGAACGACCCGTGGCGCTCAATTTCGCCTCGGCGACACACCCCGGCGGTGGCTTTCTCACCGGCGCCCGCGCACAAGAAGAATCACTGTGCTGGTCGTCCGCGCTGTATGCCTGTCTGCTCGATCACCCGCTGTATGCCTTTCACCGGCAGCGCCATGATCCGCTGTATACCGACTACGCACTGTATTCCCCTGAAGTGCCAGTCTTTCGCGACGACGAAGGGCGATTGCTGGATGAGCCCTATGTGTGCTCATTCATCACGAGCGCAGCCGTCAACGCGAGCGCCTTGCTGCAGCGCGATCCGGATCGGCGCACGTTGATCAAGCCAGCGATGACCGAACGCATCCGCAAGGTGCTGACGATCGGCGCGGCACACGGCCACCCTGCGATCGTGCTGGGGGCGTGGGGCTGCGGCGCGTTCGGCAACGATGGTCATGAGATCGCGGCGTTGTTCAAGCAGGCCCTGCTGGTCGAGTTTCGCGGCGTGTATGAGACGGTTGTCTTTGCCGTGCTGGATTTCTCGGATGATCAGCGGTTCATCGGACCCTTCAGTACCGTGTTCGGATCAGACTGAGCGCCCGCAGCTGTCTGTCGGGTCTTGATCTCCGTCAGAATTTGTCGTATCCGATAGTTAAGGTTCTTCCGCACTCTTGATGACGCAGAGCTATCACGGACAGACTGTGACGGTAGGTTCCCACGTCAACACAGAATTTGAGGCGCGGGTTTCAAGGTTCGCAACAAACAACTCACCGCATTTTGAAGATCAACACCCCCGGAGAACCTTAGCGGCGAGCTATTGTTCGCTTGCTCTTTACCAGCACCCGCCCAGTCAGCCTTCATCGGTTCGGTTGCCCTTAAGATCCGTAAGTTAAACGCTCCAAGCTCTTCCGGCTCGTCCGGGTTAGGGCGCATGCTGCAAAATGTTGATGATGGACGGTGTCAGGTCGTACAGGCCGGGCGAGTTGGTCAAAGCGACGAAGCCCACCCGCCGGTCTTGCGTGAACCAGATCAAACTGTTATAACCAGCGGTGCCGCCGTCTTTCGAGATGACTTCGCTAGACAGTCCCGCCCCGATCAGATTCCAGGCCAGGCCCATCTGGTCTGATGAGCTGGTACCGTCTGCAAAAGATTGCTGCGTGGTCTTGAAAACTGAACCGAGCGGCGACGAATTCAAATCCATGTTCGCCACCAAATACTTCGCCAGATCTTGAGTCGTCGAGCGTAGCCCACCGGCCCCGAGCGCTTCACCCTGATCGACGGTTGCGGGAGCCGGGGTTCCATCTGCCAAATAGCCTTGCGCCAAACGAGTTTGCTCTTTAGGGGTTAAGCGACTCCGTGTATCTGGCATGTCCAGCACCTTAGCGATCTGCTGCGTGACGAGGTCATCATACGCCTGGCCTTCGTATCTTTCGATTAGCGCGGCCAACAGGCTATAACCAAAATTCGAGTATTCATACTGGCTGCCCGGCGCGCGCGTCAATTGGTAATGACTGACGTCATCGAACACTTGCTGATCGGAGACGTCTTCAAAGATCATCTCGGTCTGACCCGGACCATAATTGCCGGGACTCATATTTCGTGGCAATCCCGATCGGTGCGTGGCGAGATCGCGCAGACTGATGCCTTGACCGTTATAAGTCGGGGCCGTCAGGTTCGCTGGCAAATATTTCTGAATCGGATCATCGATGTTAACGGCCCCCCGCTTGAGCAACAGCGCCAAGAGATCGGCGGTGAAAACTTTGCTAATCGAACCAATCTCGTAGATCGTGGCCTGGTTGACGCGGGTTCGCCAACTGGCTGTAGTGTAGCCGTAGTTGTAGAATTTGGTCTCGAGTTGATTGGAGGCAGGATTTCGGATGACGACGGCGATGGCGATGCCGGTGGCTTGATGACCGTTGAGGAAACCGTTCGCCACCCAGCCGATGGCGGCGTGAAGCGCGGTATCATCCAGTGGTTTAGGCGTTTCAGTTGGTCTTGGCGTCAAGGTCGGCGTCGGTTCAGGTGTGGCAGTTCGGCGCGGCGGCTCCCTTGTCGCAATGACGACGGTTGGATCAGGTGTGGCGCGCGTAGCGGCAATTCTTTCTATCTGGATTGTCGAACGCGGCGTGAGCGAGGGGGCCGACGTATCTGTGACGGCGCGGCCACGGCACTGGATCAGTGCCAGCGCGCCGAGAATAATCACCACAGCTTTGCGAATACGCATTGGTCTCCCCCTCGGTACTACCCCACTGGATTATAGCGCTAAGTTGACTGAGAACCTGCCTGCACTTGGTCCTTCCGTGCTGAGATGAACCTCACCATGCTGTCAAAAGTTTGCTCCCGATCGAGAAGCCCGCGTCTCAAATTTCATGCCCCGGTGGTTCGTTCACACAACATTTCTGCAGCTGGCAATCCTGCTTCATCAAAAATGCGGGTGAGCCTTATTTATCGGATACGACGGAATTTTCTATCGAATTGTTAAAGTGCGAAATTTAGGCTCAGGAGCACGTGATCGTCCCGTGACTGAGATCCGTCATCGCGCCGCACAATCCATCTTGTGCGCTGGAAAGTGATCTGAAAGCGCCGCACAAAGGCATCAAATGTGCTTGTTATCCCCGGAAAAAAGTGACGCACAAAGTTTGCTTGTTGTGGCGATTCGTAATACGATCATGCCCATGGTCTGCCCACTCGAATAATCGACCTTGCAGATGCTTAACTCGGCCAGCGAAGTCAGCGGTGCAGGCTGTGGATCGTTGTGTTAGTCCGTCAAAGTTGCTTCCGTAGAAACACTCGGCTGAGAGCGCACCTGCGGCCTTCTCTTGGCCAAGCCTGAACCGAGTTGAATTTGCCGCCAAGTGTCAGGCAAGACAGGTGACAATTGGCCTATTTTGTAGAAGTTGTGCCAAAATACGTAAATACGTATTCCCTATTCAAACTAACTGGCGTAAACTAAAGGACATCCTGTAATACAGAAGACCTCCAAGTGTGCTGCTACACGCCAGCGAGGGTGACGTGCCATGCGGTCGAAGCGTGATAATGACCGGGTTCGATTATGGTTCGGGTCGCATACGTCAATGTGATTGTAAATGGTATTTGTGTCGGCAGATCAAGCTATGGTTTCTATGAGGGCGTACCGTGGCTAAACGTAGATCGCAGCGTAGGAACAGGTCGTCGAGTTCTTCAGGACTAGGGCTGGTGGCCATAGCGATCCTTCTGCTGATTGCGGCTCTTTACGGCTTGCTCTCTAGCCCAATCGGGGTGTTGATTATCATTGCTATTGCATTGGGCATAGGCGGCATGTTATTAGTGCGGCGTGCGTCTAAGCAAACACAATCCTCGAATAATGGATCTTCTTTAACCCCTAGTCCGCCTTCTAAACAGACCGTAACGCCTATCTCTAGTCGCGGCGCATCGAGTTCGTCTGATCGTTTCGTGGAAATCCTTCCGGGCGGTCAAGCGGACACGCGATCTTCGCGAGTGACTGTCTCGGTCAGTTACGAGACTGGTGGTACTCGATTCCTGAAGGAAGCGCAGCACTTTCATGATCGGGTTGAGACGTCTGCCGAGCCGGTTCCCTTGATGGAATATTGGCCGACATACAATTCAATGAGCGCCGCCCAACAACGTTGGTATTTCTACTGGCGATCGCAAGCGCGACAGAGCAATTATCTACCCGCCGATCTCAGTTACATCTTCATTCATGTCTATGAACTTCTGAACCTGGTCGAAATCCCCGATCCAGTTCAAGCGGCCGGCCGATTGTGGGTTCTGTGGCAAAAGTATCGGGGCCAGCAGCCCAAGCTTGACAACTATCTGCCTGATTGGGGCGGTGATCTCCTCGCTGTTAAGAAAGATGTCAACACAGCTCTTTTGTGGTGGCAAAAAGCACTTGCGCAGAAGGTCAGTCTGTCGGCACCTGTCACTAATGCCCTGGTTCAAGGGTATGTGCAAGCGGGCAAAACAACCGAGATGCCCTATACTATTTGGTTGCAATTAACCGCTTATCGCCCACGGAACAAGTTCTACCAAGAGTACAACGTTGATAATGAGATTGATCACGCTTACGAGAGAGCGATTCGAATAGCCGCGGATTACTGGCAGCGCAGCGCCAACCAGACCTTATTGGAAAAGTTCACGGCGTCAAGGCTGGCTATGCTTCGCAAGCCGGTATTTGCTTCCGCGCTCATTGGGTATACCTATCCACAGTCCATCGATCTAGGACAAGGGCGAAACTACCTGGACAATCAGCGCCTCAGCGAACACCTGACTTCAGTAGTCAAGTACGCGGAGAACATTCTGCGCAAACAGAAAGGGTTCTCACGCAAGTTATCAGGAATTGAATTAGAGGCCGGCTTGGCTGAAGTATTGAATACGGCCTTTACGCCGGCCGCGATTGTTCCGGTACCGTTGAAGATCACGATTGATCACATCCGCGTCGCCGCACTTCATCAAGAAAGTGCAGAAATTGGCGCCATGCTGGAAATTCCGCCTGACGAGGCGGAGGTGCAGAGACTCGTCAAGCCGCTGCATACCGAACTGGCCGAGGTACGCCAGATTTGGGCCGAACTCAGTCAGCCCGAACGCCAAGTTATAGCCGCGATTTATCACAAAGAAGCGGACACCATCGATCAGCTCGACGGCCAACTAAAAAAACACGCTTGGCTGCCCAATACCGCCATCGATCACATCAACGAGCGGGCTTTGCCACTACTAGGCGATAGGCTGATCTACGCTAAAAACGATGGAACGGTCACACTTGCCGAAGATTTTCTTGACGAACTGGATGTGGTGATAGCCGAATCACCAGCCGAGGCAGAACCTACTGTTGCGGCGGTTGCCGCCACTGACGGACCATGGGATCAATTGTTCGCCATGCTGCCGCCAGCAGAAGTAGCCTTGATTCGCCTGTTTGCTGAACGCGGCAGTTTGACTGAAGCCGAGATCGACGCAGCCACTCGCCCCTATCGCACGATGGGCAATGCCGCGCTGGATGGCCTTAACGAAAAAGCCGTTGAGATCGTAGGGCATCCCCCGATCTATCTTGATACGAACCAGTGGGTAGTTGAAGAAGAAGATCTCGTTGCTCTACGCCAACATCTCGCCAGGTAAAGGATGGATTGATCTATGCCAATCGCCAAACGCGAAGCCACTGCTATCCTAAATTCACTCAATGCCGGCGTCGTGCCGCGCACCGGGCTAAGACACATCGCTGTGGGACGCCTGCGTGAGATTGCGGCGCTCAAACAGGATATGGATCAGATTCGTGATGGCGGCGCGACCGTGCGCTTTGTCATCGGGCGCTTTGGTAGCGGCAAGAGTTTCCTGCTGCAATTAGCCCGCACCTATGCACTTGAAAGCAAATTTGTTGTGGCTGATGCCGACTTCTCGCCGGAGCGCCGCCTGCACGGGACGGGCGGCCAGGCGGTGGCGACTTACCGCGAACTCATGAAGAACTTATCCACTCAGACCAGGCCAGATGGAAATGCCTTACCCGCCATCATTGAGAAGTGGATTTCAAATGTCCAGGCAACGGTCGCTGCCAAACAGAGCCTCGCGCCCGACGCTCCCGAATTTGCAACCGCAGTCAAGGCCGAGATCGTTTCCACCGTTAATGGCATGGAAGAGCTGGTACATGGCTTTGACTTTGGCACCGTGATCAGCGCCTATTATCAGGGTTACATTGACGGCAATGACGAACTAAAAGGCGACGCGATCCGTTGGCTGCGTGGCGAGTTCAGCACTAAGTCAGAAGCGCGCGAAGCGCTTGACGTGCGTTCGATTATCGACGACGACAACTACTATGATTACCTGAAGGTGCTGGGGCGCTTTGTCCGCGACGTGGGCTACGTAGGCTTGCTGATCTGCCTGGACGAAGCCGTGAATCTCTACAAGATTACGCATAGCGTAGCGCGCACCAACAACTACGAAAAAGTGCTCAGCATCGTCAACGATTGTTTGCAGGGTCGCGCTGGTTCGTTCGGCTTCATCTTCGGTGGGACACCGGAGTTTCTGGAAGACCAGCGGCGAGGGCTATTCAGCTATGAGGCACTACGCACCAGGCTGTCGGGCAGCCGATTCGTCACCGATGGCATGCGTGACTATTCTGGACCGGTATTGTCGCTTCCGCCGTTGGCGACCGAAGAAGTCTATGTCTTCCTGCAAAAGGTGCGCGACATTCACCGCGATACCGTTCCAGGCAGCCGGGGCCTCGACGATGCTAACATTGTGGCTTATATGGAAGATGCTTTGCAGCGTAGCGGGGCAAAAGAATTCAGCACGCCACGCGATCTCGTGCGCGATTTTGTCACACTGCTCAACTTGCTGGCTCAATATCCGGACAAGACGTGGGCTGACATTGCCAAAAGTCTACCAACCGCACCAGGAGCAATAGACAAACCTTCCGTTTCCGCCGGAGATGCTGGAAGCAAGACTGCCCCAGCCGCGTCTAGTTCGATTCAATCAACAACGCCACCGACGCCCTCGGCGAATGACTCTGATCCGCTGGCCCGTTTCACGGATTTCAAGGTGTAAACGGTCCGCAGCGCATTAAGCTTGAGACTCTACGAGAACCATGAGCAATCAGCCGGCATACGAGCGTTTGGCACCTTTCCTGCGGGAGTTCATTTATGCCCAAGCCTGGAAAGACCTGCGCCCGATTCAAGTTGAGGCCATCGAGACCATCTTCGACACAGATGAAGATGTGCTCATCACGGCTGGCACCGCCAGCGGCAAGACTGAAGCGGCATTTTTGCCAATTCTCAGTTTGATCCAGCCTGATCCGCTCGGGTCGGTGCGAGTATTGTATGTTGGGCCACTCAAAGCCCTGATCAACGATCAATTTCAACGACTGGAACTTCTGTGCGAACAGGGCGGGATTCCCGTCTTCCGCTGGCATGGTGATGTGTCTGCCGAGCACAAGTCCGAGCTGATCGAGACGCCGGGCGGCGTGCTGCAAATTACGCCCGAATCGATCGAGAGTTTACTGATCAACAAGACCAGCAAACTGCGCCGACTTTTCGGCGGGTTACGGTTTATCGTCGTCGATGAGGTGCACGCCTTTTTGGAGTCCGATCGGGGCGTGCAGCTACGCAGCCAGTTGGAACGTCTCTCGGCTTACTCTAGCGTCGGTCGTCCGCGCCGGATCGGCTTATCAGCAACCGTGGGTGACTTTGAAGCGGCGAAGCAATGGTTGAATCCGCAGCGGCCCGATCGGGTGCGGCTGATCAACCCGACCAATGTGACGATCGCGACACGCTTTAGCCTGATGCATTTTGCTCATGCGACTGAGGAGCTGCCACCCGACTTGATCGACGATCTTTACAGTCTGACACGCCATCGCAAGACGTTGATCTTCTGCAACAGCCGCAGCGATGTCGAACTCGCGACATCGCAACTCAATCGGCGTTGCACGCGCGACGGACTAGATGAGCGCTATTTGCCGCACCATGGCTCGGTCAGCAAGGAAATCCGCGAAGACGCTGAAGCGCGTATGAAGGACAAATATCGACCAATGTCGGTCGTCTGCACGAATACGCTGGAATTAGGGATCGACATCGGGCAGCTGGATCTCGTCGTGCAAATCAACAGTACGCATTCGGTCATGTCGTTTGAGCAGCGCCTGGGGCGCAGCGGCCGGCGAGGCGAGCCACGCATGATGCAGCTTTACACTTCGGAAGAGGAACCGAAGCCCGGGGCAGCGTTCTACGAGCGATTGCCATTCTCTCTGCTGAAGGCATTGGCCGTCACCGATCTGTTTCTTGAACGCTGGATCGAACCACCGCTGGCTCGCCCATCAGTCTACAATGTGCTATATCATCAGCTGCTATCACGCCTGACCGAGATGCACGGCTGCGCGCCGCGCGATCTGGTCGGATTCTTTATAGGCTCCCAGGTCTTTCGTGGTATCGAACCAGACCAGTATGCCACGGTGTTGAAGCATCTGGCGGCAATCGATCACATCCAACAGATGCCGGACGGTGAATTGATTGTGGGCCTGACTGGCGAGCGCGTTGTGCGCTCACGTGAATTTTATGCTGTTTTTCAGACACCACCGGAGTGGGATGTCCGGCACGGGGAGCGCACGCTGGGACGCATCAGCCCATCGCCTGATCTCACGCCCGGAGTGTGTCTGTTGCTGGTTGGTCGCGTATGGGAAGTGAAAGACGTCTTGCCAGACCAAAAACAGGTGCTGGTCATTCCGGCCAAGGAAGCGCGCAACGTCATGTTCCTGGGGACAGGCCTGCCGGAGATGCACCCACGCGTCGCTCGACGCGTTCGTGAATTGTTGAGTCGTGACGACGTGCCGCAATATCTGTCGCCGGCTGGTCAGACGGCCCTGGCAGAAGCGCGACGTATGAGCCGCGAGATCAATCTGGACGCGCGAGACATTTTCGAGACTGAAAAGGCGTGGATCGTGCTCCCCTGGACGGGGACCCGTGCTGCGCGCACGTTGCAGTTCTTGATCCAACACTGCGGATTGGAAGTGAACTTTCCGAGTATGCTGTTCCCATGGGCCATGGCGATCCAGCGTGACGGCGATTTGCACGATCTACAAAATCGCTTGCGCGGTCTGCTAGAATCCCAACTCACACCGGCCGATGTCGTTGCCGACATCCCGATCGGGTTGCTGCGCACTCACAAGTATGATGAATTTTTACCAGACACTTTGATTCGAGCCCGAGCAGTTGAGGAATGGGTCGATTGGGAAGAAGCACGAACGACGTTGCAGCGAATATCGAACTCAAGCATTCAAGGATAGGGCATGCCTGCCAATACCACCGAAATCGAAAAACGCCTGTGGGACGTCGCCGACAACCTGCGCGCCAACTCCAAACTGAAGTCGTCGGAATACTCCATCCCCGTGCTGGGACTGATCTTCCTGCGCTACGCCGATTACAAGTTCAGTCTCGCCGAGCAAGACCTATCGGGCAAGAAGACAGGCCGCCGCTCAATCGGCAAAACCGATTACCAGGCGCGCGGCGTGTTGTATCTGCCGGAGAAGGCTCGCTTCGCCCGCTTGCTGCAACTGCCCGAGAGCGCCGACATCGGCAAAGCGATCGCCGAGGCGATGAAGGCGATCGAGGATGAGAACGACGACTTGCGCGGTGTGCTGCCGCGCAACTATGCCCACCTCGAAAGCCGATTGCTGATCTCGCTGCTCAAGGCCCTTAACTTCGATCTGAGCACCGTCGCGGGTGATGTCTTCGGCCAGATCTACCAGTACTTCCTGGGCAAGTTTGCGATGAGCGAAGGCCAGAAGGGCGGCGAGTTCTTTACCCCGCCGTCGCTGGTCAATCTGATCGTGGAAGTGATCGAGCCGTATCAGGGCCGCATCAACGATCCGGCCAACGGCTCCGGCGGCATGTTCGTGCAGAGCGCGGATTTCGTCACGCGCCATAAACGCAGCCCGGGCAGCGCCATCAGCATCTACGGGCAGGAGAAAGTGGGCGAGACGGTGCGGCTGTGCAAGATGAATCTGGCCGTGCACGGCCTTAGCGGCGACATCCGTGAGGGCAACACCTACTACGAGGATCGCCACAACTCTGTCGGGCAGTTTGATTTTGTAATGTCCAATCCGCCCTTCAATGTCGACAAGATCGACAAGGAGCGGCTGGCTAAAGACCCGCGTTTTCCGTTCGGCCTGCCCCGCAACGACAACGGCAACTATCTGTGGATTCAAATTTTCTACAGTTCGCTGAGCAAGACCGGCCGCGCCGGCTTCGTGATGGCGAACTCGGCCAGCGATGCGCGCGGCAGCGAGTCGGAGATTCGCCAGCAGTTGATCGAGAGGGGCGCAGTCGATGTGATGATCGCCATCGGCCCGAACTTCTTCTACACGGTGACACTACCCTGTACGCTGTGGTTCTTCGACAAAGGCAAGAGGCAGGATGCAAGAGGCAAGAGGCAGGATGCACGAGGCGAGGGGAGGAAGAATACCGTCCTCTTCATCGACGCGCGCCACCTCTACCGCCAGATCGATCGCGCGCACCGCGAATTCACGCCGGAGCAGATCGAGTTCATCGCCAACATCGTGCGGCTGTATCGCGGCGAGGAAGTCGAGACGACGAGCGGCAGCAAGGCGCTGATAAAGGAACACTTCCCCAAAGGCAAATACGCTGATGTGTTGGGGCTGTGCAAAGTGGCGACGCTGAAAGAGATCGAGGCGCAGGGCTGGAGCCTGAACCCGGGTCGCTACGTGGGTGTCGCCGAGCGCGAGGCCGACGGTTTTGTCTTTGCCGAGAAGTTGGAAGAGTTGAACGAGGAGCTGGAAACGTTGAACGCCGAGGCGCGTGAGTTGGAAGATCGCATCGGTGAAAATGTGGCGAAGTTGCTGGAGGCATGAAGGTGGTAGATGTTTGGCGAAAAGCAATTGTTCACGAACTTTGCGAGATTACATCAAGCAAAAGGATTCATGTTGCTGATTACCAGCCCGAAGGGATACGCTTCTACCGCGGAAAAGAGATCATCGAACGACAAAAAGGAAATCTTGAAGTTTCCACTGAACTGTTTATTTCTGAAAATCAATTCCGAGAGATCAAAAACAAGTTTGGTGTACCACTGCCAGGCGACCTGTTATTGACTTCAGTTGGCACACTGGGAGTGCCATATGTCGTAAAGGCTGGAGAGGAGTTTTATTTCAAGGACGGCAATCTGACGTGGTTCCGCAATTTCAAAAATCTTGACAGTGTATTTCTTTACTACTGGCTGCTGTCGCCACAAGGTAAGGCCGAACTAAAGAAATGCACAATTGGCTCATCACAGTCCGCGTTCACGATCGTCTTACTCAAGGATATGACGATCGAGTTGCCTCCACTCCCCATCCAACGTCGCATCGCCTCGATTCTCTCCGCCTACGATGATCTGATCGAGAACAACACGCGCCGCATCAAGATTCTGGAGCAGATGGCGCAAGCGATCTATCGCGAGTGGTTTGTGGAGTTTCGCGCGCCGGGTGTGAAGTTGCGCCAGGCCACGCCGGAAGAGCAGAAGGTGACGGGGAAGGATCAGTTCCCGGCGGGGTGGGAGATAAGGCCCATAGGCGAGATCGTTATCACGTTAGGCGGTGGCACCCCTTCCACAAAAAATCCGGAGTATTGGGAAGACGGAAACATCACGTGGTTTACGCCCAGTGATCTCACTGCGGCTGGCAGTATGTTCATCAACGAAGCATCTAAGCAAATCACACAGTTAGGTTTTGACAAGAGCTCCGCGCATTTGTTTCCCGCCTATTCAGTGATGATGACGAGTCGAGCCACTATCGGTGTGACTTCGATCAACACCAAAGAGGCTTGCACGAATCAGGGCTTCATCGTATGCATTCCGAATGAGCGCTTGTCGGCATATCAGATTTATTACTGGATTGCGCAGAACAAAGAGAAGATCATCAACATCGCGTCAGGCGCAACTTACAAAGAAATCAACCGAGGCGAATTTCGAGAGTTGCCGATTCCTGTAGTAGATGCAGCTACATATACACGATTTGTAGAGACGGTCGAACCGGTAGCGAAGTTAATCGAGAATTTGCTGAACAAGAACGCCAATCTGCGCCAGACGCGCGATCTGCTGCTGCCTCGGCTAGTGGCGGGAGAGATACGGATAGAACCCTCAGCAGATGCCTGCGGCGAAACGGACTAGCGGATGGCGACGGCCCGCATCCGTTTATCCGATGTGCGTAGCAATTCGTTGAAGAAAAGCATCCGCTTAAAATGCAATCGCCGCCCACAAACGGGACGGCGACCTTGCTCCTTCTACACGTGGTAGACGAGGCTGCGGTAAGGATACTCGTTCGGGTTCGTAATGTCAAACAGAAACGTCAGTAGGGTCGCTCGACTTGCAGACCGGGCAGCATCGTGAAGTGCCGCAGATTGAGGGTCGCCAGCCGATAGCCATGCTGGATCGCGGTGGCCGCGATCAGACAATCGAGAAAGCCGAAGCCATGGCTCAAATGGAATTGCTTGTAGAAATCCAGCGCGGTCTGCGAGATACTTTCGTCCATCCAGACGGTGTGGTACAGATTCAACTCGCGCTCGACGGCGCGCTGTTCGCGTTGATTGCGGCAGCCCGCCAGCAGTTCCGCGCCCGTAATCACCGAGAGGTTGCGCGCGGGCAGCGCCAACGCATCAACCCAGTTGCGGGCGGCGACCTGCCCGCGTAGGATGTCGATCAAGATCGATGTATCAATCAGCCAGATCGGATCAGCCACGGCGATCAGCGCCCTGTTCAATCTGCCGGCGGAGGTCGGCGGCGTAAGTGGCCGAATCGTTTACATCAGTGCGTTTGGCCCACAGTCCAAAGGCTGGATGCGCGGCCTTGCCGCGTGTGGCCTTGGCCGCTTTGGCGGGAGCCTCACGCAGCAAAATCACTTCCACTGCGCCGGGGGCCATATCGTGCGGAATCTCGACGATAAGTTTGCGGTTGGGCGTAATCTGCCCTTTGAGTTTGGTGGCTAACATCGTGTGCTCCTGTCCGAACATCTATCAAGAGTATACTCGCTCTAACTGGCTCAGTCAATGAATCGACCTTATTCCGAAGACGCCCTCATCGAACAACCCGCCATCCGCCTGCTGGTCGACCTCGGTTGGAAGACGGCCAACTGCTTCGACGAGACCTTCGGCCTGGCGGGGACGCTGGGGCGCGAGACCTCGATCGAGGTAGTGCTGCGTCCGCGTCTGCGCACCGCGCTGCAACGTCTCAATCCCGATACGCCCACCGAAGCCATCGACGCTGCCATCGAACAACTCACCCGTGACCGCAGCACCCTCAGCCTCATCCACGCCAACCGCGAAGTCTATCAACTGTTGAAGGATGGAGTCAAGGTTCCCCTTGCCTTCACGGCCAACCGTCCCGCCGTTGCGCGGACACGGGAAGGGAGAGGGGCTGAGGGTGAGGGTGAACCTGAGGCCGTCACCCTCCGCGTCATCGACTGGGAGCACCCGGCCCGCAACGACTTCTTCCTCGCCTCGCAATTCTGGATCACGGGCGACACGTACAAACGCCGCGCCGATCTCATCGGCTTCGTCAACGGCCTGCCGCTGGTCTTCATCGAACTCAAAGCGTCGCATCGCCGCCTGCGCACCGCCTTCGACGACAATCTGCGCGACTACAAGACCACCATCCCGCAGGTCTTCTGGTACAACGCCTTCATCGTTCTCTCCAACGGCAGCCAGAGCAAACTGGGCAGCCTCACTTCGGAATGGGATCACTTTTCCGATTGGAAGAAGATCGACAACGAGAGCGAGCCGGGCGCGATCAGTCTGGAGACGATGCTGCGCGGCACATGCCAACCCGATCGGCTCCTGGACCTGATCGAGAATTTCACACTGTTTGTCGAAGCCTCGGGCGGCACGCGCAAACTCGTCGCCAAGAATCATCAAGTCCTCGGCGTCAACAACGCCATCGCGGCCATGCACAATGTCCGCCAGAATCAGGGCCGCCTCGGCGTGTTCTGGCACACACAGGGCAGCGGCAAGAGTTACAGCATGGTCTTCTTCGCGCAGAAGATTCTGCGCAAAGTGCCCGGCAACTGGACGTTCGTCGTCGTCACCGATCGCGACGACCTCGACCGGCAGATCTATCAGAACTTCGCCACCGCCGGCGCGACCATCGAGCCGGAGGAGACCGTGCGGGCGCAGAGCGGCGATCACCTAAAGCAACTACTGCACGACGATCATCGCTACGTCTTCACGCTGATTCAGAAATTCCACACTCGCCCGCAGGGCGACCGCGACGGCGGGCGGTATCCGCAGCTTTCTGATCGATCCGATATCATCGTCATGACCGATGAAGCCCATCGCAGCCAGTACGATGCGCTGGCGTTGAACATGCGTAACGCGCTGCCGAACGCTGCCTACCTCGCCTTCACGGGCACGCCCCTCATGGCGGGTGAAGAGAAAACCCGATCGGTCTTTGGCGACTACGTCAGCGTCTACAACTTCCGCCAGTCGATTGCGGACAACAACACCGTTCCGCTCTATTACGAGAATCGCATCCCCGAACTGCAACTCACCAACCAGGACTTCAACGCCGATCTAGAACGCGTGCTCGACGAGGCCGCGTTGGACGAAGCGCAGGAAGCCAAACTCGAACGCGAATTCGCCCACGAATATCTGTTGATCACGCGCGACGATCGGTTGGAGAAGATCGCCGAAGACATCGTGCAGCATTTCATCGGACGAGGGCAACGCGGCAAAGCGATGGTTGTCTCGATCGACAAAGCGACCGCCGTGCGGATGTACGACAAGGTGCGCGCCCACTGGCAGATTCAACTGGCCGCGCTCGTTGCCGATCTGGAAACCTGCGACCCGCTGGCGCGTCCCGACCTCGAAGCGCGGCTGCGCTACCTTCGGGAGACCGACATGGCCGTGGTCGTGTCGCAGTCGCAAAACGAAGTTGAAGACCTCTTGAAGAAAGGGGCCGACATCCGCCCGCACCGGCAGCGGCTGTTGAAGGAAGACCTCGAAGAGAAGTTCAAGAACCCCAACGATCCTTTCCGCCTCGTCTTCGTGTGCGCCATGTGGATGACGGGCTTCGACGCGCCCGCCTGCTCGACCATTTACCTCGACAAGCCCATGCGCGATCACACCTTGATGCAGACCATCGCTCGCGCCAATCGCGTCTTCGGCGACAAGGTCAACGGCCTCATCGTGGACTACATCGGTGTGTTCCGCAACTTGCAGAAAGCGCTCGCCATATACGGTTCAGCCGCCGACGGCGGGGTGCAACCCGGCGATCTGCCCGTCAAAGCCAAACAGGCGCTAGTCGAAGAACTCCGCGCGGTGATTGATGAAGCCCGCGCCTTCTGCGTCGAACGCGGCGCCGACCTTGACGCAATACTCCACAGCGACGGCTTTCAGCGCGTCCGATTGTTGGACGACGCCTCAAAGATCATCGTCGACGCGCAGACGGATGATGCGGTCGAAAACTCGGTCGATAAGATCATCCTCAACGACGATCTCAAGAAACGCTTCCTGCTGCTGGTTGGCACCGTCGATCGGCTATACCGCGCCATTCTGCCCGATCGCTCCGCCACCGACTTCAGCGCCGAGCGCGCCTTGTTCGTCGTCATGGCCGACAAGATTCGATCGTTCAGCGACGACCCCGATATCTCGCACGTGATGGATGCGCTGGACGACCTGCTCGATCGATCGGTGTCAGCCCAGCCCTACGTTATTCGCAAGGGACGCAAACCGATTGACCTCAGCCAGATCGATTTCGCCAAGTTGCAGAAACGCTTTGCGCACAGCCACCAACACATCGAGATCGAACGGTTGCGCGCCCTCATCGAGCGCCAACTCGATCAACTGGTACGCTTCAACCCGGGCCGCCTCAACCTCGTCGAACGCTTCCAGCGGTTGATCGACGACTACAACGCTGGCTCGCGCAACACCGAAGTCTTCTTCAAAGAACTGATCGATTTCGCGCGGCAGTTGAGCGACGAAGAGAAGCGCCACGTCGCACTCGGCCTGTCGGAAGAAGAACTCGCCATCTTCGATCTGCTCACCAAGCCAGAACCAAAACTCACCAAGAAGGAAGAGCAGCAAGTCAAGACTGTAGCGCACGATCTGCTCGACGCCCTCAAACGCGAGAAGCTTGTGCTCGATTGGCGCAAGCGGCAGCAATCGCGCGCCCTCGTCCGCCTGGCGATTGAGGAGATGCTGGATCAGCTGCCAGAACGCTACTCGCGGGAGTTGTATCAGCAGAAATGCGAAGTCGTGTACCAACATGTGTATGATGCGTATGCGGACGCGGGGCGGAGTGTGTACGCTCCAATAGCGTAAGAGGAATCTAGCAAAGGCCGCTCGAGATGGATGGGCACGAAGTAACCCAACAACATGTCGCTGAATTCCTTCGAAACCTCGGCTATCAGGTCGATCCGGCTGAATAGGATTATAGTGACTTGCCATTCGGTGCGCAGCGTTTCATCAGCCGCATGTGGCTCATGTGCGACTATCGCAATGATGATTCGATTTTTCAAATATTCCTCGTCGAGTTACGGGATTATGGCACCCATCATCAGGCCAAACATCGCAATAGCGCAAAACTCACTTTGCGTGAATATGTCCTGTGCGCGATTTTATGTAACCCTGAGCGCGTTTTGAACGTGCTTTGCGCGGTTTCAAGCGTGCCCAAAAGCGAGTTTTGCTCCATTGCCAAGAATGCCACAAGCGGGCGCCTGGCCGGCCCGACTTACCTCCAACACCGGCTTCGTAAATTTTCGAGCAACGGATACAGCCCGCTCAAGCGGGTAGTCATTGACAAGGAGTAACTATGCCTACTTCACCGATTGTGCGTTACGGAGTAACGCGTTGCCCCGTGACGATTGAGAGCGAGACGACGTCCATCGGCACAGCCAACGAATTGGCGATTGCGCTCGACGTGCTGCACGGCCAGCACGATCGCGCCATTCTCGAACAGCTACGTCCGCACCTGGCGGCGATCGTCGGCGATCCCGACGGTTTGACCAACGTGCTGCGCGTGCTCGAACCCGCGGATCAAATTTACTTGATTCAAGCCCTCGGCACGCAGTTGCCAGTCGTGCTGCAACACGCGCGTTTTCTGCGCGATCTGCTCGCAATCTTGGCAGACGATGCCGTGGAGCAGTGTTTGATCGAAACGCTGGGCGCCGCCGGCCTGCGGACGCTGATCCTCACCGCGCCGGAATTGGGCGAAGTGCTCGAATGGCTGTACGGGCAGCGCGATCAACAGGTGCTCGATCTGCTCGGCGCGTCATACCTCAGCCGCCTCATTCGCAACGGTGAGGATCTAGCGCTCGTTTTGAACGGCCTGGCCGAAGCCGCTCAAGCCAGCTTGATCGATCAGCTCGGTTGGATGCGCGTGATCGGGCTGATCAGCGACGGGCGTGAATTCGCGTTCTTGATGCGTGCTTTGCCGGCCGAATTGGGCACGCGCCTGCTCGATCATTATACGCGCGAACAGCTCATCGACTTGATCGGCAATCAGCACGATTGGGCGTATGTGTACGATCGGTTGGAGACGGCCGAAGCCGCTGTCCTGATGAATAAACTGGGGGTAACGTCTCATGCCGCATGAACAAATCGCCACTTGGAAACGCGAGCCGGGCAAACCCGGCTCGCTGGCCCGGCTTGCGGGCAGTAAGTATCGGCTGATCGACGCGCATTTGCATGTGATCAACTTTGTGCAAGAGACGCCCGGCGGCGCCGCGTTGATCGAAGCGCTGGATCGCGCCAACATCGACAAAGCCGTCATCTTCGGCCTGCCTGTCAGCAAACTGTGGGCCGAGTATGACCGCGAACCGCCGGACTATTACCTAGCCAACGACTCGCCGTGTTACTACTACGGGTACACCGATGTGACTGTGGCAGAGATGGTGCGCGCCTTGCCCACTGAACAACAGGCACGCCTGTATCCGTTGATGTGCGGCTTCAATCCGGTCGATCGGTATGCGATTCGCCACGTCGAGCGGCTGTACGCGCAATATCCAGACGTATGGAGCGGCATCGGCGAAATCCTGCTGCGCCACGATGACCTGACGGCCTTCACGTATGGCGAAAATGCGCGCATGAATCATCGGGCTTTGTATCCGATCTATGAATTTGCCGGGCAGTATGATTTGCCCGTGCTCGTCCACCAGAACGTCACGTCTGTCACCAAGAGCGATCATCCTGTGTACCTGCACGAGTTGGAAGAAGCCGTCCGCGAGTTTCCGCGCACACGCTTCATCTTCGCGCACTGCGGCATGTCGCGCCGCGTGAATGTGCCGTTCTATTATCAGATGGTCGCGCGCCTGCTCGATCAATACCCGAATCTGTGCGTGGACTATTCGTGGATCGTGTACGATGTGGTGATCTGCCCCGACGGCCAACCCAGCCCCGATTGGCTGGCGCTGACCGAACGCTACAGCGAGCGCATTTGTCTCGGTTCCGATCTGGTGACGAAGTTTGAGCGGCTCGGCCCGGAGCTGCAACGCTACGATGTGTTTCTCGATCAACTCAGCGAGACCGCGCGCGCGAATGTCTGCTGGCAAACCGCCGAGCACATCTACAGCGGCAACAAAGGCAAGGTACAAAACATGCCGCCGCGCACCGTTCCGGCCTGGGAGCCCGTAGCCGCTTGAAACTCGGCCGCTCGATCGGCGGGCTGCGGCGGCTCGTCGATCAGGTACACTTTCAGCATCATCCTCACGTGAGGATGCCGGCCTCAACCAATCTTGCTAATCATCAAACAGACCGCCAGGAGATAGGCCCATGACCAGCCAGTTCACGCTGACCGTCAATGGTCAACCATATTCGGTCGACGTCGCGCCGGATACGCCGCTCCTCTATGTGCTGCGCAATGATCTCGGCTTGAACGGCCCGCAGTTTGGCTGTGGTTCAGAGAGTTGCGGAGCCTGCACCGTTCTGCTCGGCGCTAAGGCGATCAAGTCTTGCAAAGTGCTCGTCTCCGAGGCAACATTGGGATCGATCACCACTTTGGAAGGACTCGGCACCGCCGCAGAGTTGCATCCGGTGCAGCGCGCTTTCCTCGCAGAGCAGGCCGCGCAGTGCGGATACTGCACTAACGGCCTGATCATGACCACCGCCGCTTTCCTGTGGAAGAACCCGCATCCGACCGATCAACAAATCCGTGAGGCCCTCAATGGCAACTTGTGCCGCTGCGGTACACAGCTGCGGATCCTGCGCGCGGTCAAGCGGGCGGCCGAGTTGCTCGCCGCCGAAGGAGTTTGATCTCGATGGCAACCAGACGATCGGGCAGCAGTGAGTGGTCTCAATGGGTCGCAGGCGGTGTGCTGGCTCAGGCCAATCAAGTCGACGATTGGATCGCCATAGAGCCGGATGGTAATGTCACCGTCTTCAGCGGCAAGGTGGAATTGGGCACCGGCGTCAAGACGGCGCTCGCGCAGATTGTGGCCGAAGAACTGGATGTGCCCTTCGACCGCATCAACACGGTGATGGGGGATACGGCGCTCACGCCGGATGAGGGCTACACGGCTGGCAGCACGACGATTCAATTCGGCGGCTTCGCGCTGCGTCAGGCCAGCGCCGAGGCGCGTCAGGCGCTGCTTGAACTGGCGTCCGATCGCCTCGATGCGGCGATCGAGGAATTGATCGTCCATGACGGGGTGATCAGCGTCAGCCATCATCCCGATCGGACGATCAACTATGCCGAGCTGCTGGGCGGCAAGAAATTCCAGCGCCGCATTACGCTGACCGCGCCGCTCAAACGACCGGCCGAGTATCGCATTGTCGGCCAGTTGATCCCGCGCGTCGATCTGCCCCGCAAGATCAGCGGCGCGGCAAGTTTCGTCCACGATGTGCGTCTGACCGGGATGCTGCATGCCCGCGTCGTGCGTCCGCCGGGCCCCGGCGCAAAATTGATCTCGCTCGATGAAGCATCAGTATCTGATGTGCGAGTGGTACATCTTGGCAATTTCGTCGGCGTCGTGGCCGAACGCGAAGAGCGCGCCGTGCGCGCAGCGCAGCAACTCAAAGTGACCTGGCGCGCGACCACACACTGGCCTCAACAGGCTAACTTGTACTCATACATCCGCAATCAGCCGACGACGGACAATGTGATCGTCGAAGAGGGCAAGGTTGATGCGGCGTTCAAACGCGCCGCGACACGCCGCACGGCGACATATGCTCAACCGTTTCAAGCCCACGCCTCGATCGGCCCGTCGTGCGCCGTCGCCGATGTGCAAGCCGATCGCGCCGTGATCTGGAGCAACTCGCAGGGCGTCTATCCGCTGCGCGGCGCGCTCGCCGAACTTCTGAAGATGTCGCCGGAGCAGGTGCAGGTCATTC
>PMCF01000282.1 GCA_003154115.1 Anaerolineae bacterium | reverse complement strand
TACCTCCACTTCTACCACTACCCGATCCTATTCCCAATCATGTTAAGCTACCGGCCCGACAAGAAGGCGTGCGTATCTGGAAGTGGAAGACTATTGAAGAGTGGAACAATGAAATATCACGAAATGGCATCGACAGCGCTGCTACTTCAAGGTGGTATAGATTTCGTGAGGATTTAGACAAGTATTACCTATTTCGGTTTAGGCCAATAATCGGGCCAGATCAGTATGGGGAACCGTATGATTATTTTGAAGTAAAAAACCTACTTGAAACTGAGGTAGCACTTTACCCTCAACTGCGGGCGTTGATAGATGCCAAAATAGCCATTCTGGAAGAAGCAGTANNAGTCTCGCAGCCGGAAGTACACCGATGATCAAATTCGTCAGTTAATTTTAGAGTTTGGCGGCGAAGAAACAAATCGCCGCGAAAGAATACCTGAGCATGTACGTGTTGAGGTATGGCGAAGAGATGGCGGAAAGTGCGTTAAATGTGGTAGTCGAGAGAAGTTAGAGTACGATCATATAGTTCCTGTCTCGCGGGGCGGTAGCAACACGGCGCGGAACATCGAATTACTGTGTGAGACTTGCAACCGGAAGAAAAGCAATCATATCGAGTAACATTCAACAACTAGGGATGTAAGGCAGAGTTACCAATGGATAATCAAATCAAGTCAAACCAGCTCGTGATTTGTGAATTCTGCGGTGTATCTGTGCGATATGACAGACTTTACCAGCACGTTTTGAAAGTTCACCAAAATAGACCACTAACAAAGCCTATTGTTGTCAGTTCTGTTGTGTTTCATCCTCACTCTAAAAAGCGGAGATCAAGATGGAGGACACCCCTTGCTGTAAAGTCCTTTGGCAAGCCTCCCGTTAAGCACGTTATTGCAGTGCCCGTAGATAAACTCAAGAAATGTCCGCACGGCGTACCAGAGATTCAAACATGTGCAATTTGTGAGCCTGATAAATGGCGCATGGAAAATGGATACTAAATTCCATTTTCCCTCCCATCATGGTGTCGGGATCGGGCTTACAGATGGTGTTATAGATAGGCTAATTGGCATAGCAATCAAAATAACCGCCACAAGAAGGAAAATCAGCGTCATCAGAATCATGATGGCTATAGATTTTCGGGTGTTGATTTTGACTTTTGCCGGTGTGCCTGCTCATAGCGTTTGGGCGTATAATCAAGACAACCAATGGGGAGTACTCATCACTGTCTATCGGCCCGACCCTAAGAGATGGATTGACTGGCGAACAAGGGGACCGAAAATGACGCCCTTTAGTCAATGTCCCGTGTGCGATGGAGAACTGGTTGAGAAAAACGTCGAGAAACTGCTGCGTGGTGGAATTCATACCGCCGTGTTGACGGTGCGGGCCGAGGTTTGCCTCAGCTGTGGCGAACGACTTTACACGCAAGAGACCGTCAGACGCTTTGAGCAAATTCGAGTCAAGTTAGAGAAGCAAGACGTAGCTGGCTTCCTACCGTTAGGGCAGTCTTTTCAAATCGCACCGGCGGCTTAACCCGTCGGCACAGTTGACGGCGCATGCTACCACGGCCATCACAAATCTCTCCGTTGAAACGAGACCATCGCCAACAGCAAAACCACCGCCGCATACGCGACCGCGTAAATCAAGATGCTCGCATCCGGTGCCCCCTGCCCCAACAGCATGTAGCGCAACGGATTGATCCCCTCGGCCATTTCGCTCAACGCCGCGCGCCACACCATCTCGCCCGGCATCACCAGCGAAACGAGATCGCCGATCTTAATCGCCGAGTTGCTGCCGATCAATGTGCCGAACGCGCCGATGAAGCCGCCGATAAAGGCCACGATAAACAGTCCAAAGCCCAGCACACCATTCGCCAGAGTGGACAGGCGTGTGCCGCCCAGAAAAGAAATGCTCAGAAACACCAGCGCTTCGAGCATCATCGCCCCCCAACCCAGCACGGCATTAGGCAGCATATAGCCCGTCACCGCCGCCGTAATCGCCACCGTGCCGCCCACCAACAACAGCGTGCACGCCCCCAGCAAAATCACAAAACCCAGCCACTTGCCCAATACGATCTGGCTGCGCCGCAGCGGCTTCACCGCCAGAGACTGAATCGTGCCGCTGCCGATCTCGCCCGCCAGCGTGTCGATCGGAATCAACACGGCCAACATCACGATCAGGAAATTCGCCGCATACAGCGCAAACGTCGCTAGAAAACTATAGGCCGTCTTCAGATCGAGTCCGTTACGCGACGCGGCCCGCGTGCCAAAGCGCGCAATCTCCGATTGAATGAAGCTCAGCCCTAACGCGTAGAGCAGCAAGAACAGCACGCTGAGGATGAGCAAGGCCCACAACACTTTGCGCCGCGCCGCTTCACGCAGCGTGAGTTTCAGCATCACCCCGATCGGCTTCATAGCCCACCATCCGTTCCGACGATTTGCAGGAACATCTCTTCCAGTGAAGCGTGATGCGGCGTCAACGCATACACATCCAGCCCCTGCCCGATCAACCAGCGTGCCAACTCAGGCAAGGCGGTTTGATTGGGCATCACCAGATGAATGCGATCGCTGTCCAGCTTCACGTCCGTGCCAAACCGACTGAGCATGCGCTGCAACTCCGCCCGATCGGCGGGAAGCGCCCCCACGCGAACCTCCACCTGCGTTATCCCTTGCTCGATCTCTTTCATCGAGATCGATTTGACGACCGTGCCCTGTTTGATGAACACCACCCGATCGCACGTGATTTCAACTTCGGACAGCAAGTGTGAGTTGAGGAACACCGTCGTGCCTTCGGCGCGCAGTTCGCGAATGATGTCGCGCACCAGAATCCGCCCGATCGGATCGAGGCCCGACGTAGGCTCATCCAAGAACACGACCGCCGGTCGATTCAACAACGCCTGCGCCAGGCCCACGCGCTGCAACATCCCTTTGGAATAGCCGCGCAGTTTCTTGCTAGCATGTTCTTCCAATCCGACGCGCTTCAACAGGGCAGGCACACGCTCGGTGCGATCGGCTTCGCTCATGCCGTACAACTGCGCGTGCAGCTGCAAAAACTCTGCGCCGTTTAACCAATCATGGAAGCGGAAATGCTCCGGCAGGAAGCCCACGCGCGATCGGGATTGCGGATCACCGATCGGTTTACCCAACAGCTGCGCATCACCGCTCGTCGGCTTCGCCAGGCCCAGCAGCATCTTGATCGATGTGGTCTTGCCCGCACCGTTCGGGCCGAGGAAACCGAATACCTCCCCCTGCCCTACCTGCAAATCCAGATCGGCGACGGCCACTTTGCGGCTGTACTCTTTGCGCAAATGCGCTGTTTCGATTGTGTACGGCGAAAAGTCCGCACGAGTTGTGCTCATAAATCTTCCGGCCTCCACGCGGCAATCATATCACAGCAAACAGCCGCCCCTGTCGAGCGGCTGTTTCATTAAACCTCAGTTGCTGGCCCGAAGGCAAGCACTCAAGTGTCTAGGCCGCGACCGGCTCCCCCTCCAAGTTCTCTGGCACTTCATTGCCCGCTTCGCGAATGGCGCGCGGCACATTGACGGTGAACAACAAGAGTAATCCACCGATGAACAACACGATCAGCGAGAAGAGCGCGGTACGCATGGAATGACTGACCTGGGATACAAAGCCAAAGAGGAATGGCCCAATCCAGGAGGTGCCTTTGTCGCTGATTTCGTAGAAGCTGAAAAACTCAGCCTCCTGCGCCCGTGGGATCATCTGCGAGTACAGCGAGCGGCTCAAGGCCTGGCTGCCTCCTAACACCAACGCGATCACCGCCGCCAGTACCCAGAACTCGGCGACGCTGGTCAGACTCAGCTTCGCCCAAATGCTCACCCCTGACCAGACGATCAACGTGATCACGATCGTGCGTTTCGCACCGAGCCGTTCGGCTAAACGCCCGAAGCCCAACGCGCCAAAGATACCCACGATCTGCACCATCAAGATCAACAAACTCAAGTCGCTGAGATTCATGTTCAATTCTTGTTGGCCAAAAGTTGCCGACACGACGATGACGGTTTGAATCCCGTCGTTATACAACAGGTAAGCCAAGAGATAACGCAGCGTCATGGGATATTGGCGAATGGTGCGCAAAGTGTGTCCGAGCTGCTTGAAGCCGATGGAGGCGAAGTTTTCACCAGCGGGCAGCTGATGACGCGCGCCGCGCTCGTGCAGCCGGCTGATCGAGATGTAACCGAACGCCAGCCACCACACGCCGGCTGACGCCAAATTGATACGCGCGGCCAAAGCCGCTTGTCCCGCTTTATCCATCACCATGTAGAAGATCAAGTTGATCAGCAGCAGCAGCCCATCGCCGGCGTAGCCCAGCGCCCAGCCGCGCGAAGAGACTTTGTCGCGCTGATCTTCTGAGGCAATCTCCGGCAGGAAAGCATTGTAGAAAACGATCGAGGCGCCAAAGGCTACGTTGGCAACGATGAAGAGTACGCCGCCCAAGACGAATGAATCGCCGGTAACGAAGAACAGCCCGATCGTGCTGATGGCGCCGACGGCTGCGAAGAACAACATCATGCGCCGCTTCAAGTTGGAATAATCGGCAATCGCGCCGAGGATGGGGAGAACGAAGACTTGCAACAACACCGAGAGCGAAATGCAGTAGGGGAAGAAAGATTCCGCGGCGATGGGAATCCCTAACAACGTGAAGGTATTACCCTTGCCCACTTGTGCTTCGATCAGACCGGTGAGGTAGGGGCCAAGAAACACGGTGATCACCGTGGTCGAGAAGGCCGAATTGGCCCAGTCGTACAGCATCCAGCCACGAACTTCACGCTTATCATTAATGAACGGGAGGGCCGTCATACTCATCTCCGGCGGAGTAAAGATGGAAAGAGTGTAGAAGCAAACGCGTTAAAAGTCAATTGTAGGTTCGTTAAGAAAAATTGACATCGCACTTCATGCGTTATACTCCCACACACGGCTAGACGATTACGCGCTTTCTGGTACACTTTGCCCGAGCCTCAACAGCAGGAGTCCCAGCATGAGCGGATTTGAACTTCGCAATGGCCAATGGTGGTGCGATCAAATTGCGGTTGACGCACTGGCCGACGAATACGGCACACCGCTGTATGTCTACAGCCGCGCCCGCATCGAAGAAAATTACCGCCGCCTGCAGTATGCATTCAAGGCGCTGACTCCCCGCATTCATTTCTCGGTGAAGTCAAACAGCAACGGCGCGATTCTGCGCGTGCTGCGCGAACTGGGATCGGGATTTGACGTGGTCTCCGCCGGGGAAGCCTATCGCGTGCTGCGCGCCGGGGCGGTTCCCGCCTCGATCGTGTTTGCGGGCGTCGGCAAGACCGAAAGCGAGTTGGCCTTCGCGCTCGAACATCATCTCGGCTGGATCAATGTCGAATCGGTGCAGGAACTGGAGGTGCTCAATCGGCTGGCAAACGAGCGCAATGCCAAGCCGCAAGTTGCGCTGCGCATCAATCCGCAAATCGAAGCCGATACGCATCATCACATGAACACCGGCGGACATCGCTCGAAATTCGGCCTCGATGTCGACGACGCCCGATCGGTTTTGCTGCAGGCCGGGCAATACCTCAATCTCGACATCGCGGGCTTGCACGTCCACATCGGATCACAATTGGCGAATACGGTCGAGACGGTCGCCGCGCTGCAACGCGTGCTGGAACTGGCGACATTGCATCCCATTCGCAATCTCGATATTGGCGGCGGCTTCCCGGTGCCCTATCGCCCCGACGATGAATTGCCTGATCCCTCGGTCTTTGCCGAAGCCGTGCAGCAAGTGCTTCAGACGCATCCTTCGACTCCACTGCGTTCCGCTCACGCCGTGTCCCCGCCAGAGGCGGGGCGGCGCACTGGGTGGGATGCTAGATTCGAGATCGCCATCGAGCCGGGCCGATCGATCGTCGCCGATGCGGGTGTGTTGGTGGCGACCGTGCAGTACATCAAAGTGCGCGCAAGTCGCCGCATCGTCGTGTGTGATGCCAGCATGGCGGAGTTGATCCGCCCTGCGCTGTACGACGCCTATCACCACATCGTGCCGGTGAAAGACACTAAGCCGTCTACGCTAGTGGCCGACATCGTGGGACCGGTCTGCGAAACCGGGGATACGCTGGGAGCCGATCGAGAATTGGCCGAGGTCGCGCGCGGCGACCGGTTGTTGATCATGAACGCGGGCGCGTATGGCATGAGCATGGCGTCGAATTACAACAGCCGCCCGCGCCCGGCCGAGGTGCTGGTGGAAGGAAGGTATCATCACCAGATCCGGCGGCGTGAGACGTGGGCTGATCTGGTAAGGCTGGAAGAATAGGCCCAGTAGTGTCATCATGAACGGGGTTTACCGCCGCCCATGAAAACGCTCGGCTCCCCGTCACCGGGGGCGCCCTCGCGGACGAGGGCTGCGAGCATTTCTATTTACACTGCGCCGTGCCGGAATAGACTTGCACGGTCTCGCCATTTGAATCGAAGGTAATATCCAGGTCGGTGCTGCTGCGATCGTGTGAACCAGACACATCGAGTGTGCCGCTGCCCTTGGGGCCGGAGAGCTGCGTCGTAAAGTGGCCTGTCTCGTTGGAGCCGGATGATTTGTAGTTTGAGATCCAGGCGAAGGTGTCGGCTTTGATCGGCGTGCCGATCAGTTTGACGACCTGAGCATTGCTTTGAGCCAACTGCACGGCGCATTTGTACATCACGGAATTCTTGATCGAAAAGCCAAAGATGAAGGTCATGAACCCGGCGAAGGCGACGAAGAACAACAGCGAAATAAAACAACCACAGCCGCCGCAACCCAAAAAGCCGCGCCGCACCCGCCGGGTGGCCAGCATGGCCGCTTCTGCTTGTTGCAGCTGAGCGAGTTTATCCGGCGGCACGTTGAACGTAATCTGGGGACGATTCAGGCCGTCTTCAGGCGGACGGATGTTGATGGTGATGCCCTCCGGCGGGTNNAAACGAGGTGGTCACAACTCCTCCCTAAATCTGACGTTTCTCAAGTTATACACCGCTTGATTCAATTCGCCAAGAGTCTCACCCCCAACCCCCTCTCCTGAAATCCAGAAGCTGATTTCAGGAGAGGGGCCGGGGTGAGGCAATGTGAACAAACTAATCTGCGCAAATGAGGAACCTCACCATGACAACGAAAAAGATTCTCGTCGCCTACACGACCAACGCCGGATCGACCACCCAGGCCGCTCAAGCCGTGAGCGAAGGCTTGAGCAACGCTAACACCACGGCGGACGTGCGCCGCCTGGAAGAAGTCACCGACCTCGCTCCGTACGCTGCCGTGGTGATCGGCGCACCGATGATCATGGGGTGGCATCGCGCCGCGACGAAATTCGTCGAGCAGCACGCCGAGGCACTCAGTCGCGTGCCGGTGGCCTACTTCTTCATGGCGCGCAGTCTAACGAAGACGGGCGAGACGCAGATCGCTGGCATTCCGCTGTGCATCGATCCGTATCTTGCCAAATCGCCCAAGCAGGCCGATCGGTTGAGCTACCGCGAACGCTACGCCACGGTGAGCAACTATCTGCGCCCCGTGTTGAAAGCCGCCCTGCCAGTGAAGCCGGTGAGCGCGGGCTTCTTCGGCGGGCGGCTCGATATGTATCGTTTGAAATTGTGGCAGAAGTTGTTCGTGATGCTCATCATTCAAGCGCAACCCGGCGGCTCAATCGATCAGGCGTTCATCAAAGAGTGGGCGGCAGAGTTGTTTACACACTTCGATTCTCAGGCAAGTCTGCCTAAAAAGTGAGGCCGATTGTTATTCTGGTATTTCATTTTGCCACTAGTAGGTTCGCTCCTTACCTCACTGTAGTTATTCTTCCTGGTAAATGAGTTTCTGAACAAGGACGACATCGAATAATGAAGTTTCAGCGCACCGCGGTTAAGCAAGCTGCTCTTGTGACTTCGCTCCAAATGCTTCTTGCTTTAATTGCCACCTATCCTTTGATTGGATCAATAGGAACAACAGTGATTGGAGGTGGCGATTCGGCACAAAATGTCTGGAATTTGTGGTGGGTCCGGCAGGCAGCATCGCAGGGTAATGTGTTCCCATTTTTTACGAATATGATTTATTACCCGGCGGGTGTAAGCCTAGCCTATCATCCTCTAGGCGTGCTAAACGGCTGGGCGGGAATCATCCTGCAAAATGTCTTGGGCATCAGCTTGATCTCGACGTACAACGTACTCCTGATAGGGACTTTTGTACTCACTGGACTAGCGACTTTTTATTTGGTCAATTCCTTAGTTGAGAATAGCCCCATAGCTTTTGTAGCGAGCATCATTTTCACCTATGCCCCCATTCGCGTTAGCCGGGTCGTTTTTGGGAATCTAGAAATGTTCAGTACGGAGTTTGTTCCGCTGGCAGCACTCTGTGTGATTAAGCTATTTCAGACTCACCAACGGCGTTATGCGGTATTGGCAGCACTAGCCATAGCAGCGACGACCTGGTTAAGTCTGTATCTAGCCATTGGGACAGCACTTCTCATCGCAATGCTGGCAGGACTACTTCTTATTGAAAAAAAGAGTTTGGTCATTCCGCGACTGAAACTTATGAGCCTGACAGCCTTCATGACGTTAATGTTGGTGGCACCTGTCATTGTGCCGATGATACAAAACTTCCAGGCTTTTCGCGATCAATCGGATCAGTTGACCGCGGCAAGTCTTAACAGTGCTGACTTGCTTGGGTTTTTCATTCCAGATAACGAGACGGCACCGCTCATCAAGCAAATCTCACCAGAAATAGCAAACTTCATTAGCAAAATTTATGCAGCTTTTTTGGGCAATGCGTATGAAAAAACTGTTTTCATTGGCTATTCAGTCCTGGCGCTTATATTGTTCACGGGAGTTTTCGCAAGGTCAAGAGCTTTTAAGATCTGGTTGATTATGGGTAGCGTGTTCTTTATTCTCTGTTTGGGCCCTCAACTGCATGTGGCCGGGAAATCAGTCGGCATCCACCTTCCCTATGAATGGTTAAACCAAGTGCCCCTCATTGGATTTGGTAGAGTCCCCAGCCGATTGGCTATCTTTTTGATGTTAGCGCTAGCGGTAGCAAGCGGTTTAGGATTGAAGAGTTTGCAAGACCGATACAATCGACCCACGTGGGTCATAGGTATTATCGGAGTTGTGGTGTTCATGGAGTTTCTAGTCATCCCGATGAATCTGGACATGCGTTTTACAGAGATTCCAGCATACTATTTACAATCACGCGGCCCAAATGAGGTACAAACAGCCGTGCTCGATATACCGATTGATCTCATAGGTGCACAAGGGCCAGCTGGTGATTATATGCTATATCAAACGGTTCATCAAAGACCGATTGTCAGCGGTTATATTTCACGCACGCCGCGCTACGTGTTAGAACTCTTTCAACGACCTTTTATGAATGAACTGCGCGCCCGGATTTATAACGACAAAGCGCCTTATCACTTTGATCAACAGGTCCTGTCACGAGCGAAGCAAGAACTGAGTGAGTTAAACATTGGGACCGTGATACTTCATCGGGACAAATTATCGAGCAAAGATTTTGTGACATTATATACCGCCTTAGTGGACGTCTTAGCAGAGCCAGATTATGCGGATGATCAAGTAACGGTGTGGGAAGTAAATCGATAGGCGGGACGTACATTGTAAGCGGCCGGGATCTTTGATAGTGATCAGGCCAGTTGCGTCTGAATAGATCAGTG
>PMCF01000069.1:15127-20942 GCA_003154115.1 Anaerolineae bacterium | reverse complement strand
CAGCGCATCTCGGCGCCAAATTCCAGTCGGATGCCTTCGGCAGTGAGCTGTGCACACAGCGCCTGCGCCAGCTCCTGATCTTCATGCGGCAATGGCTGCTGGGCGCGCTCGATCACGACCACCTGCACGCCGAAGCGACTGAACATCTGCGCGAACTCCAGGCCGATGGGACCACCGCCGATCACCACCAGCCGCTTCGGTAGTTCGGGCAGCGACACGGCTTCCACGTTGGTAATGTAGCCGGCCTCTGACAGTCCCTCAATGTCCGGAATGAACGGAACCGTGCCTGTGGCGATGATGAATCGCTCGCCGCGCAATGTCTGGCCGTTCACGCTGATCTCGTGCGGTGAGCTGAACGCCGCTTCGCCCATGAACAGGTCAATGTTTTGCGCCGCGATGCCTGCGCGGGCCTGTTCGGGTGTGCCGCCGCGAATGGTTTCCAGCACTTGCCGGACATGCGCCTGCACCGCTGCCCAATCGGCTTCGGCGTGGGGGATGCGTAAACCCAGCGCGGAGGCGTGACGGGCATGGTAGAGTACGGAGGCTGTGTGCAGCAGTGTTTTAGTTGGATCGCAGCCATAATTGAGACACGTACCGCCCAGTTTATCACGCTCGATCAGCGCGACACGCTTGCCCATACTGGCTGCGGTGGTGGCCGCGGTGCTGCCCGCGCCGCCTGCGCCGATCACAATCAAGTCATATTCATTTTGGGCCATGGATTCCTCCGAGACACATTTGGGGTGAACCGATTCTGCCTCTTCCCCAGACTATCCTTTAATTTGCGACCTGTTCCGACGGAAACGTGTGGATACACCGCACATTAGCAGCATGATAACCAATTCACGCGCTGGTGACTATCAGCCGTGGGCTGAAGTGGTTGTCGGTATTGAGTGTAAAGATCTGTCAGTGTTTGGACTACACAGCCTGGCCACACGCAAAAAACGCCTGATCGTCCGGATCTGGCGGCAAGCCACTTGCTTTCACCGAGTCGAACAGACGATCCGATCGGGCTCTGCGCAGCTGCCACGCTGAGAATTGATTTCAAACACCAACGCTGCCCGTCGCGCCTATGAAACGGATGCCGCTCCCAATTAAAGAACCGCATCGCTGATAGGACAAAAAGCGTCAAAGACAAAACTTAGAGAGGGCGGCCATGAATGTAGTCCAAACACTGACAATCCCTTACGTTTAATGCTGACAGCTTCTTCAGACTCGTGCTGATAGTCAGCGGCGCATGAAGTGGCTATCATGACTAAATGTTGAAGATTCTCAACTAAGATTGAAGTGAACCACTTCGAAAACCAGGAGTGAAAGCGTGAAACGTTATCGTGTACAACCGGGCAGCTCGGTTAATCTGAAGAAATGGGATCCGGCGGACAAAAGCGCCTTCAAAGGCAGCAAAGCGCGCGGGGAGGCCAAGGTCTTGCAGCTCACCACTCGTTTGGAAACGCTGCAAGAAATGCTGTACGCCGAGCACAAGCACAAGGTGCTCATCGTCTTGCAGGGCATGGACACGGCTGGCAAGGATGGGGTGATCCGAAAGGTGTTCGAAGGGGTCAATCCGCAAGGGGTCGAGGTGGCGAGCTTCAAACTGCCGACGCCCGTCGAACTCGACCATGATTATCTGTGGCGCGCCCACCAACGCGTTCCGGCGAATGGCGAAATGACCATCTTCAATCGCAGCTATTACGAAGATGTGTTGGCCGTGCGTGTGCACGATCTGGTGCCACCGAAAGTCTGGCAACGGCGTTACGCTCAGATCAACGAATTTGAAAGCATGTTAGTCGAAGAAGGCTTGACCGTTCTCAAGTTCTTTTTGCACATTGACCCCGCCGAGCAAAAGAAACGGTTACAGGCCCGCCTGGATGAACCCCACAAGCGCTGGAAGTTCAACGAAGGGGATCTCAAAGAGCGCGAGTTGTGGGCGGACTATACGAAAGCTTACGAAACTCTGCTGAGTAAAACCAGTACCGATGACGCGCCCTGGTACATTGTGCCGGCCAATTCCAAATGGTATCGCGATTTAGTGATTGCCACCGTACTGGTCGAAACACTGCGCGGATTGAAAATGCGTTATCCCGCGCCGCAAGCGGGACTGGCCGAGATAGTTATTCATTGAGAGACCCGGTGATTAAGTTGGGCGCCGGTAGTTAAGTCTGACATAGAAAAAGCCTAAATAGGAGAGTGGAAAAATGAGCACCCATTCGAGAATACAGAGAAGCGCGGGCAATCTCAAACAAGAAGGCAAGCAAGTTATCCGCGGCGCAACGACCAGCCCGTTGATGGAAAAACTGATCCGCCTGGGTTACGTGGCGCGCGGCCTGGTTTGGGGCGTTATCGGGCTGCTAGCCATTCAGGTGGCTGTCGGCAGCGGCGGCGCACTCACCGATCAGCAAGGGGCGATCGCCGCGCTGGGCAGCACCCCGGTGGGTAAGATCCTGCTATACGTGATGCTGCTTGGGTTAGTCGGCTATGGTTTGTGGGGGCTGATCCGCGCCGTGGTCGATCCGCTGCATGAGGGGAATGCTGCCAAAGGCATCGTACAGCGCGTGGGGTATCTGGTCAGCGGCATCTCCTACGGGCTGCTCGCGATGGCAACGTATGGCCTCATCACGGCGAAAGCGTCAGCGGCCACCAGCGGCGCTCAAGCCGCTCAAACCCAGCAGACCACAGCGTCGATCCTGACGCAGCCGTGGGGGCCTTGGGTCGTCGCGCTGGCGGCCGCGATCGTCATCGGGGTGGGTCTGTTACAGATCTACACGGCTTTTCAGCGTAAGTTCAACCCCCAATTTCAACTGGCCACGCGTACCGGGAACTCTCGCTTATGGATCGAGCGCCTGGGACGCTTTGGCACGGCGGCGCGGGGGGTGGTCTTCACGCTGATCGGCGTGTTCTTGTTGCAGGCCGCTATCCAGCACAATGCCAGCCAGGCTAAGGGCATTGATGGCGTGTTGACGGCGTTGTTGCAGCAACCCTTCGGGGCGTTGCTGCTGGGCATCATCGCCGCCGGGCTGATCGCCTTTGGCATTTACTCGGCCATGATCAAGCGCGTCGTGAAGGCTTAAATTAAGGAGGAACGGATATGAACCATACCCTGGTCGTACCCTTGCAAGAAAAAAAATTGAATAGGCACTCGCGCGTTCACTTACACACACCGGGGCTGTTGGCGCGGTGGCCGCTCATCGGTGTGATGATGGTGCTGCTGGGCGGTCTGCTGTTTGGCGCAATGGCCCTCAATCTGCAAACGCACGGCCCGCTTCTGCAGGTCGATGACCGGGTCGCCAACGACCTGCACGCGATCGCCCTGCAGAGCTCGCCGCTCATGCAACAGATCATGATCTTCGGCTTTTACTTGGGCGAACAAGTGATCGTGGTAATTGGATTGCTCCTGGTGCTGTATTTTCTCTACAGGCGCTTCTGGGCAGGACTGGCCATGGTCGTCATCGCCTGGGCCGCCGAGGGAGGGATCTGGCTCTCTCTCTCGCAGTATTACGATCGCGCCCGGCCGGTCTTTGACGTAGCGGTGTGGCACAAGATGACCGAGCCGAGTTTCCCCAGCGGGCATAGTATCGCTGCCGTGATGTGCTTCGGCCTGCTGGCTTACCTGATCGCGCCGAAAATATCATCACGTTTCTGGAAGGCGGTGGTGATCGTCATGGCAGGGTTGATCATCCTGTACATCGGCTACAGTCGCATGTTCGTAGGTGATCATTACCTGACGGATGTTCTGGCGGGTTATGGGCTGGGCGTGGCCCTGTGTGGGTTAGTCTACACCCTGGTCGAAGTGATAGCCAGAAAGATGGAGCGCAGGCAATCTAAGAAAAATCAACGTGCTTGAAAATCTAAAACACGCATAGCTGAGGCAATTATGGAAGAGGCAGCTCCGGTTGAACCGAGCGAACTGCAGCCGGTTCAAATTAGAGACTCTGTTATCAGCGCCAACCATTTGACGAAAAAGTTCGGTGATGAAATCGCCGTACAGGATGTCTCGTTTGACGTGCCCCGCGCTTCCATCTTCGGTTTTATCGGGCCGAGCGGATCGGGCAAGACGACGACGGTCCGCTTATTGACGGGCGTCTACACCCCGACGGATGGCCAGGCGACCGTACTCGATTGCAGTCCAGCCAAGTTCAGCCAGAGTGATCGATCGCGTCTGGGCTACATGCCACAGCTGTTCGTGCTCTACCCCAATCTGACTGTCTGGGAGAACCTTAACTTTGCCGCTTCGCTGTATGGCATGAGCGTATTCCGGGGAAAACGTCTGAAGGAAATCCTGACCTTTGTGGAGTTGGACGAGCACCGTTCGAAGCTGGCCCGAAATATCTCGGGGGGAATGCTGCGTCGGCTCAGCCTGGCGGCCACGCTGGTTCACGACCCGGAACTGCTCTTTCTAGACGAGCCGACCGCCGGGATTGATCCCGTCTTGAGACGCAAGTTTTGGGATCATTTCAGGGAACTTAAAAACCAGGGACGCACGATATTCATCACCACGCAATACGTCAGCGAAGCCGATAACTGCGACCTGGTGGGTGTGCAGAACAAAGGGAAGTTGCTGCTGGTGGATACCCCGCAAGGAATAAGACATCACGCCTACGGCGGCGATATGGTCGATTTCCGCACGACCGAGCCGTTCGATTTCCAGGCCGAGGCTCAGCTGCGCTCACTGTCTTTCGTGCGAGCCAAAACCGTCCGCACGGGACCCAACAGCATGCGCATTATCGTAGACCAGGCCGGTACGGCCACCCCCGAGCTGATGGGCTGGGCGCAACAACAAAACATCCAGGTGCAGGCGGTGGAGGAGTATATGCCGTCCTTTGAAGATGTCTTTGTAGAGTTAGTGCGTCCGGAGGTGAGCCATGCGTAATTTTTTCCGAGGCATCATCCGGGCTTCCTCTTTCTTTCGGAAGGAAATTTTTGAGATTCTGCGCCAACCCCGATTGGTCGCCACACTGGTGGTGGGGCCATTCTTAATCCTGTTCATCTTTGGAATTGGTTATCGCGCCCAGGGGCGTACCTTGCGCATGCTGTTTGTAACGCAGCCGGACAGTCCCATCGCCGCCCAGGATATCCAACAGTATGCGGAAACGCTAGGCGCGCAGTTCATCTATGCCGGCGTCACGGGCAACCAGACCGAAGCGCTGGACCAGCTGCAACGGGGGCAAGTCGACCTGGTCATGGTGGAGCCCGGGGAGATCACGAGCACCCTCCAGAATAACCAGCAAGCTGTTTTGACCCTGTATCACCACGAGATTGATCCCGTCCAGGTCAGCTACATCACTTACCTGGGCTGGCTCTTCGCCGGCCAGGTGAACCAGCAGGTGCTACGCTCCTTTGTCGCGCAGGGACAGACGGACGCCGTCGACGTGCAGACCAGCCTGCAAGCCGCCCATCAAAATGTGTCTGCCCTGCGCCTGGCCGTGCAGAGCGGCGATGAAGTGTTGGCGAAACAAAAACAGCAGGGGTTAGCCGGCAACGTCGATGCCGTTTCTACGGCGGTCGGCGCCAGCTTGCTTTTACTGGACAGTGTGCAGCACACGCAAGGCGCTAACGGAATAAACACCGACCCGGTGAAGAGTACGCTCGCCGACCTGCGCCAAAACACCAATCAGCTGAGCGACACCCCTGGGTCTAGCAACGAGCAGCTGGCGCGCCTTGATAAGATAGACCAAGACCTCACCGACCTGGATGGCAAGCTGGCACAGTTCCAGAGCATCGACCCATCCATCATCGTCAGTCCTTTCCGCAGCGAGACCAAAAGCGTAGCGAACATCCAGCCTTCTATTTCGGATTTCTTCGCTCCGGCGGTGCTGGCGCT
>PMCF01000069.1:0-15118 GCA_003154115.1 Anaerolineae bacterium | reverse complement strand
CTATTCGGCAAATTCATCAGCTACATGCTGTTCGGCGGCGTGATCGCAGCTATCCTGTCCGCCCTGTTGGTATTTGCCCTGCACATGCCCATGCTGGGAAACTGGTGGAATTTCACCCTGGTCATCGCCGCCGTNNCCAGCGTCTTTTTCAGCGGATTTATCATGAGTCTGGATATGTTGTGGGAGCCAGTGCGAGTCATCTCCTGGTTGTTGCCCACGACCTATGGCACGCTCCTGCTGCGGGATATCGCTCTGCGTGGAGCTGATCCAAACTGGGCGCTGCTGGGCGGCCTGATCGCCATCGGCCTGGTGCTGATGCTCATCTCCTGGCGGCTCATGCGCCGATTGATTGCCTCGTCACAATGAGGCGGTCTGGATCGTTGCGGAGACAATCGTGTGAAAGTTAAACAAGAGAACTGGCTGAATGTGCGAGACGTTCAGCCAGTTCTCTTTTACTGCCCCTGTTTGGGCTATTTAGAGCGGTGTGATTTGCCCGCTTCTTTGGCGGCGCGATACTTCATCTGGCTGGCGTATAGCCCCTCCGGGTCGTATTGAGGGTCGGCATTGGGCGCGAACTGGTCGTGGCGAATGCGCTCACCCAGCTCCTCGCCCAGTTTTTTCATCAGGGCGTAGGTCGCATCGTCGCTGAACGCATCCCCGCTAATATTGGTTTCGAGCGCGAACTGGAAGCGGCGGAAGTCTATTTGATGGTCGCCGAAGCCTTCACTGACTTCGAGCGATTGTGCCCGCGAGGTGTCGCCGATGAGCAGCCGGGGGGCGTTCTTCGCCCAGTCCAAACCATGCCAGCCGGTCGGCACTCCGTTCGCTCGCTCAAAGTTGTCACCATTGACCCAGCCCGTGCCGAAACTCAAAACGCTCACGTCTTGTGGCGCATAATCGAGAAACACAACCGCTTCCTGGGCCGCGACATAGGCCGGGTGGCCGTAATTGCCGACGCCACCATCGGTGTAGTAGACTGGCTTCCCCGCAGCATCGAGGCGTGACCAGACTGGCAGGGAAATCGGCGCGGACGAAGACGCCAGAATCGCTTCCCACAATTTCCAATCACCGTTGTCCTCCTTGTAGGTCTTCAGGAAACGGGTGCGACGCGCGTTAATGTCGACCGTGGTGAGAATCAGGACTTTGTCCGGCCCCAGCTGCTCATTCAGTTCCGCCAGCGTCAAATCAGCCTTGCCGGTTTGTTGCTGGATAACCGATTTCAAAAGATCGATTAGCCTCTCATTAGAATATACGAAGGGCCGAAGCACGCCGCGCATAAATTCGTCGGCCTGACTAAACGCCTTGGGAAACCAAGCCGGCGCCAGCGGCGGAAAAACCTGCTGGCCCATGTCGATGAATACTCTGGCGATTTCCTCCGCCTTCATCCCCATCGCAATGGCCGCCGTGATAATCGCGCCAGTTGATGTCCCGGCCAGGACCTTGAGCTGAGGCTGATTGATGAGCGGCCCCTCGCCGAGTTCGTCTTCCAACGCGATCAGCGCCTGGGCGACAACCAGGCCTCGAATGCCGCCGCCATCGATCGCCAGTGCCACATGCTTACGAAGCGGTGTCATGCTCATGATCGTTTACTCGATCCTTTCATGTATGCTCACAGGGTAGATGGCTTGCCTGAGATATTCACTTGACTCATTTCATACTGTGCGTGAAAGCGGCGGTTCCTGCCTGCAATTGAACGCGCCTCGAGATTGGGCATGTCTCAGGCAGGCCCACTACTGCCCCGCCTGTGGCGCAAGTCATTTAGAGGCGACACCGCCTGACGTTTGAACAGCGGGCGGTGAGGAAAGGCCTTCTTGAGCGCGGGCGTCTGCGGTTACGGTCTGGGCGTTGAGCGTAGGCCGCACGGGTGAACCACATCGCCTGGCATATACTTTGGTGAACTCTGCGCCTAACAGGAAAATCTGAGCCGAGTAATAGATCCACAACAGGATGATAACCAGCGATCCGGCTGCGCCATACGCGGACCCGACGCTGCTGTGCGCCAGGTACAAACCAATGGCGTATTTGCCCAGCGTGAATAACACCGCCGTCAATAGCGCGCCCGGCCACACATCGCGCCAGCGCAAATGCACATCGGGGATCACTTTCAGGATGACGGCGAACACCAGAGCGAGCACGCCAAACGAGACGAACAGATTGATGACCCCAAGGATGTCGGTCGCCGGGGTAGCCGGGCCGCCGATCGAGGTATTCAACGCCGACAGCGCCGTACTGGCGATGAGCGACGCGAGCAGCACGAGACCCAGCCCCATGACCATCAGGAACGATAAGAACTTTTCCGCCAACAACCGGCGGATCGCGCTGCCGGTTCGTGTTCGAACCTCCCAGATCGTGTTAAGGGCATCTTGCAATTGACCAAACGCGCCAGCCGCGCCCAGGATCAAGGCGCCCAGCGCGAGGATCGACGCCACCAGGCTATCGGCCGGTTTGCGGGCGTTCTCCAACATCGATTGGATCAAATCGGCGCCCTGTGGACCGATCGTAGCAGTGAGCTGATTCAACAGCTGCGTCTGAACTTGAACCGGCCCCAGAACCTGGCCCGCGACGGCCAACGCGATGATCAAAACCGGCGCCATGGCGAAGACTGCATAGAAAGATAACGCCGCCGCGAGACGGGCCGCCTTATCCTCGTTCCAGCTTTGAAACGTTTGCTTGAGGAGACTCCCAATTTCATTGAGGTTCATGCCGCCCCTTTTGGCCCGGGCTTTTCATCAGATCGGCAGCACCATCGTTGAACAGGCCGAGCGATCGCGGCCACGTTCAATGCATACGCCGCCGCCACTCTTGTGGGCGGGCGGGGATGGCGGTTTGCTCAAACAAGGTGATCAGTGCGCGGGCGCGTTCGATGCCGAACTGCCGGATCAGGTGGCCCTGTACCGTAGCCGGCAACTCATGGCCGACGCGGTCGCGTTTGTAGTACAGGAACAGCGGGAACAGTTCGGGCGGGATGGCTTCTGGAGCGAGCGTTGCTCTACGACTAAGAATACGATCGACCCATTGATCGTCGTTGCCCATAGTGACAGTCCCCCTGTGTAAGAAATTTCTCCCTGGCTACGTGACGCCTGGCCTGACCAAGCAGAGCGCAACATTTATTCAATTTGCCTGGCAACCGTCACTTTTTCGCTGTTAGTTCCGGCATGGGCTTGGCCCCGTTTTTTCCGGGTTCCTTATTCGTCACTGCTGGCGCAACGGGTGCGGGCAAGTCGGCGCCGATCGCTTGCGGCGGCTTTTCTACGCCCGTGCCGACCGCCGGGGCGATCACCCGCAGAGCACTCGGCAAAACCTTGATCCGCACCGTCTTCTTGCCCAGCAGAATGCCGTCCGCCAGGACCTCCAGTTTGGGCGAGGATTTGATCTTCACCTTACGCGCCCGGTATCGTTGGACTTTTCCATCGTCGGAGTAGCCTTCGTTCGCGACTTTAGCGAAATAGGCCAGCGCCTCGCTTTTGCTGAAATCCGGATACAAAGAGATGTCGAACAGTCCGTCCTCCAGCGAGGCATCGGGGGCTACCAGCATATTCGGCCCAATCAGCGGGACATTCGACACGATGGCCAGCATCGTCTCCACCGTGACGCTGCTGTCGTCGTCCATCATCACAGTAATCTTGGGTTTCGTTTCCTGCGCCAGAACCGTTTGGATGGCGCCCTTGAGGCTGGAGAGACGCCCCTTGCTGGCGTGTAAGGCATCCTCGTAAACGGCGGCTCCAATGCCCACAGTCACCAGTTCAAAGAAGGGCATTTTCTTCCCTTGCCCAACCTTGACCTGGCCCAGATCGAGCTTGCGAAAATGCCCCTCGGCAATTAAGGCGCAAGCCTGAAGCGGATCTTCGGGGATGCCCAAACTCTTAGCCAGATCATTCGCCGTGCCCGCCGGGATTATCCCCAGCCGCGCCTTGCTGCCCGCGATGCCGCGGATGATCGCCTCAACGGTGTCATCCCCGCCCATGGCAATGATGATCTTGTAGCCCTTTTTCACTGCTCGCCGGGCGATGGGCAGGGCGGCTTCATGCGGCTTGGCGACGGCCACATCCACCTTTACCCCGTGCGCCTTCAGGCAGCGGGTGACCTGCTCAAGCAGCTGGCCCCGGCCCGCTACGGTACCCGAACCGGGATTGGCAATCAACTTGGCACAGACCTTTTTACTTTTCTTGGACATATTGGTTTCCTCTTTTTCTGGTGATCGACTCGGTCAACGTAGACACGCATCCGGATCAGGCGACGCCCGGCGTATAGCCTGGCCAGGATATTGATGATAACCGCTTCTCGCGCCGGTGGCTATCAGCATGTTGCTGAAGAATTTGTAGGCATTGAGTGTAAAGGGTTGTCAGTATTTGTCCTACATAGACACAAAAAGCCGAATTGATCGCGCCACGCCGGCTTACTCTGGTCTATAATAAAATGCGTGACGTTGTTTCAAGAGCCGTCCATCCATGCCGGCGCCTGAGTCAAATGAAGAGCCACTTCGTCTTCAAGCGCAACTGCTGAAGGTTGATCATGTTTCTGTCACATTTCATCTGCGGGGGGGAACACATGCTACATTACCAGTATTTGATCGTCGGCGGGGGAATGACGGCGGAGTCTGCCGTGCGCGGCATCCGCGAGGTTGATCCCCATGGTCCGATCGGCCTGATTAGCCAGGAACCCGATCCACCTTACAATCGTCCGCCACTGACCAAGGCCCTGTGGAAGGGTAAGGCTCTGGATACCATCTGGCGCAAGACGGACAATGAAGGTGTCGAATTCTATCTGGGGTGCACGGTGCAGGCCCTGGACGCACGCAACAAACGGGTCGATACGCACGACGTCAGCTACACCTTTGACAAGCTGTTGTTGGCCACGGGGGGATCTCCTCGACGCCTGCCCTTTGGTGATGATCGGATCATCTATTTCCGTACCCTGGCTGATTATAAGCGGTTGCGCGAACTGGCCATTCCAGGTAAAAAACTGGCCGTGATCGGCGGTGGATTCATCGGCTCTGAGATCGCCGCCGGCTTAGCGCTGAACGACATCCACGTGGTGATGATTTTTCCGGGGGCTGGTATTGGCGACCGGGTGTTTCCACTCGAATTGAGTCAGTTCTTAAATACCTTCTACCGCGACAAAGGAGTTGAGGTGCTGGCCGAAACAACCGTTACGGGCTTAGAGGTACTCTCGCAGCAATTAGCGTTGAAAGTCCGCGACAATCAGACTACGAATGAACGCGAGATTCTGGTGGATGGCGTCGTGGCGGGGTTGGGCCTTGAGCCGAATGTTGACCTGGCCCGGATGGTCGATCTGGAAGTAGACAATGGTATCGTAGTAGATGAGTTCTTGCGCACGCGCCATCCCGACATCTATGCTGCGGGGGATGTGGCCGCCTTTTATAACCCGGCTCTGGGCAAGCGCCTGCGTGTGGAACACGAAGATAACGCCAACACGATGGGGAAGTTCGCCGGACGGGCGATGGCGGGTCAACCCGAGAAGTATACCCATCTGCCTTTCTTCTACTCCGATCTGTTCGAGCTCGGCTATGAGGCTGTCGGTGAACTCGATGCGCGATTGGAAACTGTGGTCGATTGGAAAGAGCCTAATCAGCAAGGCGTCATCTACTATCTCAAGGACCAACGCGTGCGCGGTGTGCTGCTGTGGAATGTGTGGAAACAACTGGAAGCAGCGCGGCAGCTCATCGCCGAACCCGGGCCGTTTCACGCCGACAACTTGAAGGGGCGGCTGCCCGCCTAGCGAGTCTTCATCCGATCGTTAACCTATCCCACCAGGAAAATTCATTGAAAGAGGTAACCATGTCTGATTCCCCGGAGTCTGACGAACGGGAATTCGAAGCCGCCATGCAGCTGCACCAGCGCCAAATCTCAACGGAGACCATCAAGAGATTCGAAGGCTATGCCGCCGAAATCTTTACTGCGTTGGGCATGGATCTTGATACACCGGCCACCCAAGATACACCACGGCGCTTTATCAGGGCGCTGGTGGATGTCACGGCTGGTTACGATGGCGATCCCAAATTGCTCAAGGTGTTTGAGACCGAATGCCGGGGCGAGCCGGATTGCCGCCTGAGTCAAGTGATTGAAGGCCCCATTCACTTTTTCGCGTTGTGCGAGCATCATGCCTTGCCATTTTACGGGCAGGCCTACGTCGGTTACATTGCGCACAAAAACATCATCGGCATTTCCAAGCTCACGCGGCTGGTGCGTTTATTCGCCGCACGTTTTACCGTGCAAGAACGGATCGGTCAGCAAATCGCCGACGCACTCGAAACCATGCTTCAGCCTCACGGCGTGGCGGTTTATTTAGAAGCCCACCATCTCTGCACGCAAATGCGCGGCGTGCGGGAGATCGTGCCGATGACGCGCACGACGGTCTGGCGCGGGCACTTTGCGGATGATGCCGCGCTGCGGGCCGAGTTCTTTACCGCCTGTGGTTTGCCGAAATGATCGATCTGACACCGCTCGACACACTGTATGATGCCGGCCGTGGAGAGGCTCTGCCGCTGCCGATCGAATTAGCTCAGCTATATGGCCCGCTGCGTTTTCCACCGCATCCGCAGCGACCTTACGTCATCGGCAACTTTGTCACCACGCTGGATGGTGTCGTGTCGCTCCAAGTCGCGGGCCACGCTGGCGGCGGCGACATCAGCGGTTTCAATCTACACGATCAGCTGGTGATGGGGCTGCTGCGGGCCGTCGCGGATGCCGTGATTGTCGGCGCCGGCACGCTCCGTGCTTCGCCGCAGATTCTGTGGATCGCCGAGCAGACCTATCGGCCGCTGGCCGACGTGTATCGATCGTTTCGGGCCGCGTTAGGAAAACCGCAGCCGCCGCTCAATGTCATCGTCACCGCGCGCGGCGAGATCGATCTGAGCCTGCCGGTGTTTCAATCAGGGCTTGTCCCCGTGTTGATTGTGACGACGGCAGAGGGCGCGCGTCAAATCCGATCACAGCATCCGTCTTCAACCATCCAAATTGAAGCGATCGAAACCGCTGGCTCACTGAGTGTCCGATCGATCCTTGAGGTTGTCAGTCGCGTTCGGCCCTGTGAGGTGATTTTGACGGAAGGCGGACCGCGTTTGATGGGCGACTTCCTGGCGGAGAAACAGTTGGACGAACTATTCCTCACACTCGCACCGCAGATCGCCGGTCGCGACGATGCCACTGAACGTCCGGGGCTGGTCGCCGGAAAAATCTTTGCACCTCAACAGGCCGTGTGGGGAACGCTCAAGAGTATCAAACAAGGTGGCAGCCACTTGTTTTTGCGTTATTCGTTTGAATCAGCCACAGCAGCGGAGTAACGGTTACGTGCAATCCAGATAGTCCTGCGGAATGCCGATGATCATGTCATACCCACATAGGCGGGAATGCCGGGCCGCTTAGTACAAGCAAAAACGCGCGGACTGTGATGAGCAGTTCGCGCGTTGCTTTGAAAGTCGATAAGATTGGTGTCGGCTGCGATCACCCCTGGCGCGCGCGCCATTCCTTGATTTTGGCAGTGGTAGCAAGGCTCGCCGCAGGCTCTTGACTCCGATCAGGACGCTACGTAGTTAAGTGGGAAGGGGGCCGATTTACACGCACTGGCCGATTGGCTGATCGCTTGTGGCGTCGACACGGTCGCCACACCTGCACCCACCGCAGGTGCGGTGTGGAATCGATCGGGGTCTGCTGGATTCCGATCTTTGAGATCCTCGAAGCGCGCGGCTCCCAAGTTTTTCTGGTCAATAGCTGGCACCTCAGGCTGTGGCCCAATCGCTGCAAACGGGACGCGCTTACAAATCTTTGGAACGCTGGGGCATCGTCGAGGAGCAGCTTGTCGCGGCTGTGGTGCCCATCCGATCGGCGGTGTTGGCGAATCCGGCGATTGATCTGGCCTCACTCATCGGCAGCGGCATAAGCGCGAAGTTGGAAGAAAGTGCCCCACCCATTCCAGGCCCCATCGGGTGGCTCCGAGAATTTCACATAGCGCGCTGGACAGAGGGCGATCGCCAGATCCACATCCACATGATTGGAAATATGGGGCGTGGAGTAGCGATGGACGAGCCGTGAGACCGTCGTCCAGGTGTCGTTGTCGGTCGAGACTTCAACCTGGAGGGTCAACGGATTTTGAAAAGCGCCATCCCAATCGAGGCTATAACCGACCCCCGCCAATTGGTAGACCGCACCGAGATCGACCACCTCATACGTTCCAGCGCCGCCATTGGTATTATGCCCCCACCGGCCGCCGTCTGGCCGATTGGTCGGCGTACTGTAATCGACGGCATCGTTGGCGTTGCCCCAACTTTCATACGTGATGCCGCCCAACCGGGCGATAATGGGTTGGCCGGCCGCCACGTCTTTGCCCCACGCCGCGGGCAGTGCGACAGCCTTGACAGGGGCCGGCGCGTTGACAGTCGTCCGCGGTTCACACGCGCTCAGGGTCAACAGCAGCACAACGATCAGCAGGTAAGTGCCTGGCTTCATGCTTGATACCTCGTGCAACGATCCAAATCACGACCAATCGGCCGCGTCACTAGATATGACGTTGCCCAGCTTGAAAGGTTCCCGTCTGGCAGCACAGGAAACTGAAAGAACGCGCCGACCAGCGGGACACGTATCGTATCGAGTGGCTGCCGTCGCCGGATGATCTCGAACGGATGCGCCTGAAGAACATGCCGCCGCACGTTCACTGCTCGCACTGCAACGCAGCCGTCAAGAAACTTGATGCCTATATGAAACAACTCAGGGGCATCGCCAAAGTCGCCCTGCGTCAACGCCCCGACTTGCTCAAGAAACTCAACGCCTGATCGCCACACAAAAGTCCGGCTCGCGATTATCGCGAGCCGGACTGTGTTTGTTTCAGCGCACTAGAGCGATTTTCTAAAAGATTTACGCTCTCGCTGGATGGTCACATCCAGCAGTCGCCGCAGCGGATGTAACCATCCGCCATGAGCATTGGCGTAAATCAAAACGGGAACCGATCTAGACGGTCTGCTATTTGGCGGAATTGAGATTGATCAAGTAGGCGATCACATCCGCGATTTGCTGCGGCGTCAACTTCTTGGTGTCGCCCCACGCGGGCATTTTCTCTTTGGGGTTCGGCCCTTCGGGTGTCGAGCCATGCTCGAGGAATAGATCGATGTTGTACGCAAACACCTTAAGGTCTTTGCTGATCATCGTGTCGTCGATGGGATTCAACGGCGGAATCGTGCCATCTGTTGAGCCGGGATTCGCGACGCCACCGACACCTTGATCACCGTGACATTTCTTGCAGCTATCGGTGAAGACTGTCGCGCCCGCTATAGCATCGCCTGTGAGATTCAGCGCTGGCCCTGCGTCGCCGGGATTCGATGGTCGCGCCACATCGACGGTGGGCGTCACTTCAGCCGTCGGAGTGATCGTCTCGGTAGGCGGGACCGGCGTTGTCGGCGCAGCGGTTGGGGCCGGATTGAGACTCATCACGTAAGCGATCAGATCCGCGATTTGTTGCGGCGTGAGTTTCTTCGTGTCGCCCCACGCGGGCATCTTCTCTTTCGGATTTGGCCCTTCGGGCGTCGAACCGTGTTCAAGGAATAGATCGAGATTTGTGGCGTACGTCTTGGGATCGGGATCGATCAGCGTCGAATCGATCGGATTGAGCGGCGGAATCGTGCCGTCGGTCGAGCCGGGATTGGCGACACCGCCAGTACCCGTCGGGCCGTGACACTTCTGACAGTTGGGGCCAAACAGTTGCTCACCCGCTTTGACATTGCCTGTCAACGTGACAGCCGGTCCAGCGTCGCCGGGATTCGATGGCCGCGCCACATCGACCGTTGGCGTGACTTCAGCCGTCGGTGTGATCGTTTCTGTCGGCGTGACCGGCGTCGTTGCAGCCGGCGCTGGATTGAGACTCATCACGTAGGCGATCACATCGGCGATCTGTTGTGGCGTGAGTTTCTTCGTGTCGCCCCACGCGGGCATCTTCTCTTTCGGATTTGGCCCCTCGGGTGTTGAACCGTGCTCGATGAAGATATCGATGTTGTACGCGAACACGTGCGGATTTGGATCGATCAGCGTCTCGTCGATCGGATTAAGCGGCGGAATGGTGCCGTCGGTCGAGCCGGGATTGGGGACATTGCCCACGCCCTGATCGCCGTGGCATTTCTTGCAACTCTCTGTGAAGACCGTTTCGCCCGCTTTGACGTCCCCCATCAACGCAATCGCCGGGCCCGCGTCACCGGGATTCGAAGGCCGCGCCACATCCACCGTCGGTGTGATTTCAGCCGTGGGCGTGACCGGTGTCGTCGGCGCAGCCGCCGGTGCCGGATTGAGACTCATCACATAGCCAATGACATCGGCGATCTGCTGCGGCGTCAGCTTCTTCGTATCGCCCCACGCGGCCATCTTCTCTTTCGGGTTCGGCCCTGCGGGAGTTGAACCGTGCTCGATAAAGAGATCGAGATTGGTCGCATACACGGTTGAATTCGGATCGATCAGGGTTTCGTCGATCGGATTCAACGGCGGGATGGTGCCATCGGTCGAGCCGGGATTGGGGACGCCGCCCACACCCTGATCGCCGTGACACTTTTTACAGTCGGCGACAAAGACTTGCTCACCGGCTTTGAGATCAGCCGTTAAGCCGATGGCTGTACCTGGCTCGCCGGGATTCGAGGGCCGCGCCACTTCGACCGTAGGCGTGACTTCAACCGTAGGGGTGATCGGTATGGTCGGGGTAGGCACAACCGACGCCGCTGGCGAAGCCCGCCACTCTTCGATCAAAGCCAGAAGATCGGCGGTCTGCTGCGGCGCGAGGACGGTGCCCCACGTCGGCATGCCTTTCGCCGGGCGACCTTTCATGATCGTGTCTTTGTACCACGCGTCGTCAAACTGGTTGAGATGAGTAGCATCGTTAAGCGCCAGGGCTTTATCCGTGCCAATACCGTTGGCTCCGTGACAGATAGCGCACACGCTGTTGAAGATCACCGTGCCGTTACCGGCATCGCCTTTGAGGGGCGCGTTGCGCCGATCGGGTGCGGTGTCCTGCCACCCGCGCAGATAGGCCACGATTTGATTGACGTTCTCGTCCGTCAATGGGCCGCCATGCTGCTGATTCCACGCGGGCATCTGCGTGCCCGGAATGCCCGAACTGATCACGCTGAAGATCGTATCGTCGGCCGTCGTCTTCAAGAACGTGCTATCGTTCAACGCCGGGCCGATGTCACCCTCGCCGTTCGCGCCGTGGCACGTGACGCAATTCGTCTTGAACAGCGTCTCGCCGGCGGCGACGGCCAGGACCTTGTCCGCATTGCTCACGGCCGCGATGCGCTGCGGCTCGCGCAGAATGTAGACCTGAAAGGAAACCAGCACGGCAACCGACAGGATGAGACCGGCGACAACGTAGCGAGAGTAATTTTCTTTTGCGCGCATAGCGTGGCCTCAGACGTGAAACTCTTGCGACGGATCGTATTTCTCGCGGGCGATCGGCTCACCGGTGTTTACAACAAGATTGCCGTCGACCAAAGTGATGGGAAACAGATCCAGCGGGCGCGGCGCCGGCCCGCCGATGACTTCACCTTTATCGTTGTATAACGAGCCATGGCACGGACAATGGAACTGTTTTTCACCGGCCACCCACGGCACGGTGCAGCCTAGATGCGTGCAGCGCCACCACATCGCCAGATAGCCGCCGTTCTCCAGCGCCGAAATATAATAGCGGCCTCCCTGCACCAGACTCACCGTCCCCGGCTTGAACTCTTGCGGTTTGCCCGCCACGACTTCTCCGCCGAAGCCGCCCGCCTGCTTACCGGGCTTGAGGTAATTCGACATGGCTAGCCCGGCCTGACCGACGAGCGCGACGAGCGCGACGCCCCAGCCTGCCGCCAGAAATTTGCGGCGATTGATTCCAGATGGATTTTTCTCGTCACTCATGATTTCTCCTCCACTCGATCGAGCTTCAGGCCCGATCGTTTTTACAGGCCGTTAAAGGGATTGTAGCCGTTGGGCATCTGCCACGGCGGATACATCTTGAAGCCCGGGCCGCGAAACAGGAAGCCGCTCAACGTGAAGACGATGGCCGAGATGAACAACACCGTAAACAGCACCAGCATCACTTCACGGATGGTCGGCTTTTTGAAACTGAGCACGATGACGGGCAGCGCCACTATCACCGCGATGATAAGCGCCGGGAGCAAGCCCTGTGCCATCCACTCTGGAACGGTGGTGCGCAGGATTTCGCGCAGCGGATACGCATTGTCGATGAGGATATAGATCGGCATCACGATGAGCGTGTACAGCGCCGTCAGGCCGACGATGCGTTTGCCACGCTGCGAGGTGAACCACACGCCCGCGCCCGCCCGCGACTGATCGATGTAGGGCAGGGCGATCAGGAACACCACGAGGATCGTCGGGATCAAAATGCCGGCGACCAGCGGATGCATGTGTTCCAACAATTCCTGCAAACCCATGAAGTACCACGGCGCTTTCGCCGGATCGGTCGTGATGAGCGGGTTCGCGATCGTTTCGAGGGGCGCTTGCTTGATCAACGAAAACAGGAAGATGATCAACGTCACGCCCAACAGCAACACGATCTCCCACAACAACACGATCGGAAAGGAGAAGACCGTATCATCGGGGCCTTTGCCCACCAGCGGGCTTTCGCCCGGCATCAACTCGACCAACGAGTAGGTCTTGCCGGAATGCTGCGGGAAAATTTCATCGGTGACAGGGATTTGATCGGCCATCAGCACTCTCCAAATCTAGAGCGGTTCTTACGTTGATTAACGATCCGGACTCGAGGCTTCAGCCGGGATCCGCCTACGCCCAGCGGCCCGCCGCCGCAATGCGGCGGATACGGGCAAGGCTCCACTCCAGTAGGGCGGCACATCGAGCGTCGTGGATCACTTTTGTTTTTGACTCTCGGTCTTCGCATCATTCGCCGCCAGGCCGCCGTCTTTGCGGACGCGCCACAGGTGCAGCGAGATGACGACGATCATGACGAGCGGCACCACGGCAATGTGCAGCGTGTAAAAGCGGATGAGCGTGTTTTGCCCCACATCCGATCCGCCTAGCAGCAAGCTCTTCGCGGTATCCCCGACGAACGGCGCGTAACTGGCGATATTGGTTCCGACGGTGATAGCCCAGTACGATAGTTGATCCCACGGCAGGAGATACCCCGTGAAGCTTGCGCCGAGCGTCATGAGCAACAGGAATACGCCGACGATCCAGTTGAATTCGCGCGGCCGCTTGTATCCGCCGGTGTAAAACACCCGCACCATGTGCAGGATGACCACCAGCACCATCGCGTGCGCCGACCAGCGATGCATGTTGCGCGTGAATTCGCCCAGCGGCACCGTCAATTGAATATCTTTCATCGCCGGATACGCCCGCTCGATGGAAGGGACGTAATAGAACATCAACATGACGCCGGTGAAGGTGAGCACCGCGAACAAGATCGTCGAGATCACGCCGAGGCCGAACGAGTACGACCAGCGAATGCTGCGGCGGCTGACCTTGACCGGATGCAAGTGGAAGAAAACATTGCTCGTCATCGTCAGCGATCGATCGAGCGGGTTGTCCGGCCAACCGTGGCGGAAGAACGAGCGCCACACGCGCGAATCGGTGATGAAACTCCAGCGGCTCTTGGTTTGGGCAGTCATGCCACCTCCATGTTCATTCCAAACCCTTGAGGTCTTCAAGACCTCAAGGGTTTATTTAACATCCACGAATTGAATTTCTTCCGTGAAGCGGAACGTCTCCATCTGCACGGCATCAGTGGGGCAGCGCGCGGCGCACAGGCCACAGCGGATGCACCTCGTCGGATCGAGCAGCATCGCGCTGGCCGTCGGCCACGCTTCCGTGCGATTCTTGATCACCGTCGCCGCCGTTTCGTCGCCCGTGAGAGCGGATACCGGCACGAGTTTCAGGCAATCCGTCGGGCACACATCCACACAGCCGTTGCACATGATGCACAACTCGCCGTCGAAGATCGGATTGATCGAGCAGATCAAACAGCGACCGCCCTGTTCCTGTGCCACCGGTTCTTCGAAGCGCTGCTCGACTTCGGCCACGCCGATGCGGCGATCGACCGACAGCGATTTGGGTTGGCGGCGCGGCCAGCGCAGGTAGTTGCGCAGCGGGCCGACGTTGGAGTATTCGCGATCGGGCACGGTGGTGAAGAACCCTTTGCGCACGATGCGCGGTTGCACGTGCTGCAAATAACTATGAATCCCGCGCGCGGCGCGTTGTCCATCGGCCACGGCGTTGATAATCAGGCGCGGGCCAAAGGCGATGTCGCCGCCGCAGAACACACCGGGCGCGGTCGTCATCAGCGTCTCTTTGTTCAAGGCCAGCGTGCCGCGCGGCGTGACTTCCAAACCGTCTTCGGGCTTGATCCATTCCAACGCGCCTGTCTGCCCGATCGAAACGATGACGCTGTCGCCGCCCCAGATTTTTTCGGTGCCGGGGATCAACTGCGGATTGAAACGTCCGCGCTCGTCAAAGACGCGCGCCACGTCCAACGTCTCGACGCCGGTGGCGCGACCGTCGGTGCCGACGATGCGCTTGGGCGCGACATGGTTGTGAATGACGATGCCTTCTTCTTCGGCCTCGTGCACCTCGAACGGATCCGCCAGCATCTCCGATCGATCTTCGACGACGAGGCAGTGTACTTCCTGCGTCGCGCCCAAACGCCGCGCGGCGCGGGCCACGTCGAGGGCGGTTTCCATGTCGCCGCTGCCCTGCTGCGGATGGCCGAGGCGGGCGGCCGTGCGCGCCACATCCATCGCGACGTTGCCACCGCCGATGACGATGATACGCTTGCCCAGATCGAGGTTGTAGCCGCCGAGATTGACGTTGATCAGGAAATCGACCGCGCGCAGCACACTGTCGAATTGTTCGCCTTCGACGTTGAGCTTGCGGCTGGCATAGGTGCCGATGCCGATGAAGACGGCATCATATTCTTGGCGCAGATCGGCCATCGAGAAGTCGCGGCCCAGCGCTTGATTGAGTTGAAGCGTGGGGCCCAACGCGAGGATCGATTTGATTTCGAGATCGATCAATTCGCGCGGCAATCGATATTCCGGCACGCCGAGTTTCAACATGCCGCCCGCTACGGACGACGCCTCGAAGATGGTGACCTCGTGGCCGAGCAAAGCCAGATC
>PMCF01000429.1 GCA_003154115.1 Anaerolineae bacterium | reverse complement strand
TACGTCTGCTGGGCGCAGATGAATCGCTCGGCGTTGATCCGTATTCCGCGCTACACTCCGGGCAACGATCAGGCCACGCGCATCGAGCTGCGCTTCCCCGATCCGTCGTGCAATCCGTATCTGGCCTTCGCCGCGATCCTGGCCGCGGGGCTGGACGGCATCAAGCAGAAGCTGACGCCGCCGCCCAACGTCAACAACATCGACGTGTATCACTTCACGCCGGCCGAATTGAAAGAGCGCGGCATCGGCGTGCTGCCGGGCACGCTGGAAGAAGCCTTAATGGAGTTGGAGCAGGACGAGGTAGTCCGCAGCGTGCTGGGCGAGCATTCGTATGAAGACTACATGCGCGTCAAGCGGGGAGAATGGGACGACTATCGCATCCGCGTATCGCAATGGGAGTTGGAGCGGTACTTAGAAACAGCATAGCCAATTCATAGTCCCGCTACAGACAACACTGTGAATCTTCAACGCGAGGAATGACGAGTGAAAAGTGATGAGTGAAATGCGAAAAAGCATTCTCGGCAATTCACTCTTCACTCGTCACTTATCAGTTTAGGGAGGAGAGCGTGTCATCCATTGCGAAAGTCATTCACCTTCAACTCAAGCCCGCCGAGGGTGCGCCGATGAAAGTCGTAACGTCTGCCGAGGCGATCGCAAATCACGGCTTGCGCGATGACGCCAATGCGGGACGCAGCAAACGGCAGGTGCTGCTCATCGAGCGCGAACTGCTGGACGAATTTCAACTCCCCGTCGGCGACGTGCGCGAGAACATCACCGTGCAGGGCATTCGACTAGCCGGGATGGCCGCCGGGACGCAAGTGCGCGTGGGGCAGGCGCTGCTGGAAGCCACCCTCGATTGCGCCCCGTGCCAGTTCATCGAAGACCAGCGCCCCGGTCTGCGCGCCGCGATGGAAGGCAAGCGCGGCACGTTGTTCAAGGTGATCGAAGGCGGGGAGATTAAGGTCGGAGACACCGTTGAGATCGTGGCGTGGTGCGTGTTGCGTAGTGCGTAAACGTTGAAGTACGAAAGTACAGACACAAGACCCGGCGGCTGTCAGATGACACTGCCGGGTCTTTGCTGCAGAGCAGGAGAAACATGTCTAATTTTGTCCCCGGATTACAGTTGAGCGCAGAGTTCTATCGAGAAGCAGTCGCGCCTATTCTGGCGGCGGATTTTCCAGACGTACCGCACAGTGCCGCTCTCATCGGCAGCGGATCCGAGGTATTGGGCTTCGACACCGCGATGTCGAGCGATCATCACTGGGGGCCGCGGGTGATGATCTTCCTGCGTGCTGCCGATCATGCACAGTATCACGCTGCGCTGCGTCAGGCGCTCAGCCGGCAACTGCCGCGCACCTTTCACGGTTATCCCACCAATTTCACGCCGCCCAATCCCGAAGATAGCGGAGTGCAGCTTCTGCAGGTGTCAGAGTCTGGCCCGATCAATCATCGCGTCGAGATTCTCACTGTGCGCGGTTTCTGGCTGGACTACTTGAACTTCGACATCGACTGCGAAATCGAGCCGATCGATTGGCTGACTTTTCCCGAACAAAAATTGCGAACGCTGGTATCGGGCGCCGTCTTTCACGATCAAATCGAGTTGCAAGCCGTGCGCGATCGGTTTGTGTACTATCCGCACGACGTATGGCTGTATGTGCTGGCAGCGGGCTGGGCGCGCATCGGGCAGGAAGAACATTTGATGGGACGGGCGGGATATGTGGGAGATGAAATCGGCGCAGCCTTGATCGGCGCACGGCTGGTGCGTGACATCATGCGCCTATGCTTCCTGATGGAGCGGCAGTACGCGCCCTACCCCAAATGGTTCGGCACAGCCTTCCAGCAGTTGAATTCCGCCACAACTCTGACGCCAATTTTGCAACAGGCGCTGTCGGTTAACAACTGGCAAGAACGACAAGAACATCTAGGCACGGCCTTCGAATACGTTGCCGCTCATCATAACCAGCTGGGCATTACCGAAGCGCTGCCGGAGAAAACTACCTCTTTCTTTGGCCGTCCTTTTCGCGTGATCTGGGGCGAGAAGTTCAGCCACGCCCTCTGTGCTCAAATCACTGATCCAGTTGTGCGCCATCTAGCGGACCTGCCTTTAATCGGCAGCATCGATCAATTCAGCGACAATGTGGACCTGCTGTCCGATCCATGCCGACGAATAGCCCTGCGCCACTTGTGGCTGGCAGAAGGGGCATAATCAATAGGTTGCAACCGCTCTTTTCTACCAGTTTTCTAGCATTTCGATAGCGCAACGTGTGGCATAATGGGCTTTCCAAGTGTTAGGAGGAGGCCCCATGTCAGAAAAAGGCGCGTCGGTTTCGTCCGAAGAAATCACGGCGGAGGCAGCTGCCTGTCCCACTGGCCCAGCAATTAAAGCCCAACTTGTCCAAGAACTGCAAACGTTGATGGTCTGGGTTGAGAGTTGTCAGACGCTCACTTTCTTTGACTTCGAAACCCAATTGGGGCCCAAGGTTCTGGCGCTGGGCGTGCTCTTGGTGCAACTCTTTCTGGTGTTGCGGCATGAACGCTTCGAGGCCCAGCACCCTCAGGCCACCCCGGGGTATAAACGCCAGGGGCCTTTTGGGCGCGAACTGGGGACCTGCTTTGGCCAAGTGCGCTATGCGCGCACTTATTTCTATCAGGCGGGCCACGGCTATTATCCCTTGGATAACGAACTGGGGTTGACTCGCGATGGCTTCAGCATGCGGGTGCGCAGTTACGCCAGCCGGTTGGCCACCAAAGTCAGTTATGCGCAGGCCGCCTTGATTTTGAGTGGGTTCCTGGGTTGGGCCCCTGCTCAGGACAGTCTGGAAGAGATGGTTCTGGGGCTGGGACAGCACACCGCCGCGTGGTTTGCAAATGCCCCGGCCCCGACCGGGGATGGCGAGGTGCTGATCATCCAGATTGACAGCAAGGCCACGCCGACCGCCACCGAAGCCGAACTGAAAAAACGGCGTGGCCCGCGGCCGCCGAATTCCCATCCCGGCTCGCAACGCCATCGCGGCCGCGCCGCGCGACAACGCCGCGGTTCCCAGAAACGCCGGCAGAAAGGCGACAAAGCGAAGAACGGCAAGATGGCCACGATTGTGACAAGGTATACGTTGCGCCGGAGTGCCGATGGCCAGTTGGAGGGGCCGCTTAACAAGAAGGGGTATGCCTCCTACGCGCCCAAACGGCACGCCGTCGCCATTGCTCGCCGCGAGGCCGATAAGCGCGGGTTCAGGCCGACGAGCGGCCAACTCATCCAGCTGGTGACCGATGGGGATGCGGATCTGGCCTTCTATATCGCCGAGCTTTTCCCGGAAGCGATCCACACGCTGGATGTGTACCATGTGACCGAATATCTCTGGGAGGCCGGGGGGTGTCTCTATGCCGAAGGGAGTCTCGAACTGACCGCCTGGGTCGAAGTTCAAAAGGACCTGCTGTACAAAGGGCGGGCGGCGAAGATTGTCGCCGAGCTCGACCAGCGGCTGGCGCACTGGCCCCGTGGCAAACGGGCGGCCCGGACGCGCTGGCAACAGATTCGGGACTACCTGCACAAGCGCGTGAACATGATGAAGTACCACTGGCTGCGGAAGCAAGACCTGGAGATTTCGTCGGGAGCCGTTGAAGGCGCGGTGAATTACGTCATCGCCCGGCGATTTGATTGCGGTGGCATGCGCTGGATTAAGGAACGGGCTGAACATCTGCTGCAACTCCGCTGTATTGAAGTGAATGAGGACTGGGACGCTTTTATCCAATTCGTGCATGATCGCACTCAAGCGCAGGCCCAGCAACAACGAACCAATCTATCGCTGAAATGTACTCAGCCTGCTCCTCTGCCCAGCTATGGACTGGTTCAATAGTTGGCAAAAACTGGGAGAAGAGAGCAACTGCACCCTAATCAATATCCCGCTTCAATGTTCACCCGATTGGGCATCTCATCCCCACGGGCCGCCGCGTTGAGCAGATCAGCCAGATGCTGCATGCGCGCCATATCGATATCCATCTCGTCGCCGCCGCGATGCGGACTCAGCACGACGTTATCGAGTTCGCCGAAGGGATACTGTGACGGGGGTGTGTTGGCCTGTGAGGCTTCATCCTTGGGATAGTTGTACCAGACATCAAGACCAGCTGCAGCCAACGGCCCATTCTTCAAGGCTTGATACAACGCGGCTTCATCGACGATCGTGCCGCGGCCCACATTCACTAGCACCGCTCCGCGCGGCAAGGCTGCGAGTTCCTTTTCTCCGATCAAGCCCCTCGTCTCGGGGGTCAATGGCGCAGTGATGATCAGCACCTGCGCGCGCGGCAGCAGTTGCGGCAAGTCCGATGTTGAATGAACTTCAGCGACATCATCTGATTCAAGCTGCTGACGCCGCGTGGCGATCACGCTCATGCCCAACGCCCGACACACCCGACCGACCCGCTGCCCGATCTGCCCGTAGCCGATAATCAACGCCGTCTTGCCGTCCAGCCCGATCGATCGGGAGGGCGCGTAACGGGGTGTCCAATCATTCGCGCGCAACTTCTGATCGAGCGGAACGATGAACTTCGCCGCCGCGAATAACAGGGCCAGCGCCATCTCGGCCGTGGCGGCCGCGTTGTGATGCAAGTTGTGCACGGTCACCTGCGGAAAGTCATGCAGCAAGTCGCGTGTGTTTTCCGGCACACCCGCCCACGGCACGATGATGGCCCGCAAGTTGGGACAGGCGGCGAGCTGCTCACGCGTAGGTCGACCGCCAATCAAAATGTGAATGCCTGGGGGAATCTCTGAACCATTCGTTAGCTGGACAGACGCCATCAGATTTGAGCGCAACTTTGCAATAGTCTGATCGTCGAAGTCTTCAAGAACGTGAGCATGGATCATCGTACTCTTCATCCCTCATTGTGAATTGATCATTGATCATTGTTCATTAGTTTGGCGATACCGCCCGCCCCGACGAATTGAAACACCTGACCGTGATTGTCCTTCAATTCGTAGATGCCCGATTTCGGCTCCCACGTACAATCGGGTGTATAGAAGCCCTGCGGGTAGTAAGTCAGCGTGGTGCTGAATCCGGCTTCTTCGTCAATGGCCCAGCCTAAATCATCACGCAGTGGCTGTGAGGCAAGCCCGCCGCCGGCAAACCAGGCTTGACCAAAACCGCGCACCGGCACGTAACGTTTGACTGGTGGTGTGAGGCCGTTAGCAGGAATTTCCGGCGTGCCCTCAACCCATAGATTAGGCAATGTGCGCCAATAAAATTGTTTTTCCGTCGGAGAATTGAGCAGCGCCCAGATTTCATTCCTGGCTTGCAGCCAGAACATCAGCCCACGTTCGAAATGTTGTACGGCCGCCGGGGTATCGATCGCTGTTGGAGTAGGCCAGGGTGGGCAGGTCAACGGCGTGGAAGTCGGCGAGACTTTGATCGACGGGGTGGGCGACGAAACGATCGGGCGTGGAGTCGGTGTAGCGAGCGGCTGAGTCGCCGTGACTGGCGGCAAGGTCGGCAGGCTGGTTGCAGCAACCGCCGGGGACGGCACAGGCGATCGGGTGAAAGTGGCCGTAGCGCTCGGTGTTGGGCTCGACACCGGAACAGTTTCAATCGTTGGTGGAGGTGGGTTGCTCGCACACGCGGTAACGCTCCATATCAACCCGATCAGCCATAGGCGCGCGTACCAAGTCATGTTCCACCTCCTGTTAGCACAACCGGGTCTCTGATCGAAACCCGGCCGGTGTATTGACTAGAAGGACAACTTAAACGAGTTGTTGAGTATTTTGAGAATGCTCTGGTTGGATGGCAAGCGGCTGAAGTGGAGTGTGAAATTCACACTGTCGGTGGGGCCGATACGCCAGGGCAGTGCCGGCTCGGCACGCATCAACGTGGCCAGGACGCCATCGGGTGTACTCAGAACGATGTCGGATGGATTGACCAGGACGAGCGCATTGGTCGGATTGCCAATACCACCCGCGATGATTAACTCAGTTTGATCGGGCGAGAAGTAGGCCTGCGTGATCTGCACGTGCGTTTGCGAACGCGGATCGGGCGTGGGCGTGGAACCGACGAGCGGAACGGCCACGGTGGCTTGCCCGCCAAAGGAAGCCTCCGGCTTGAAGCCCCAAGTCAAAACCGGCCCGGTGATATTGCTGGGGACTTCAAAACCCGACATGAAGGTTGAACTGAGACCGGGCAGCAGCTGACCGATCGGCGGCGGATTGGGACCCAGCTTGCTGGCGGTGTTAGATAATTTGTATTTCTGCCCGGCATAGTCGCGCAATTCAAATACGAAGTCGGCCACATTGATCGTATCGTTGCCCATGTTTTCGACGGTGAAATCGACCAGGTAGAAAGCACTGCCCACGGGAATGCCGGGCGCGTTTTCCACCAGCCGACCGTTGAGCACTTTCACGCGCACCGGCCCGATTTCTATCGGCGTGTTGATGGCGACCGTCTTGCTGGGAACCGACTTATTCGCTTCGCTTCCGGCGTCATATTCGGCTGTGACGACCAGGCGCTGCTCGCCATCAGCGCCCAATAAAACCAGGGTCAAACCGGGGCGTTGCTGCGCAAAGACTTCTTTGCTTTGCGGTGAAACCGATTTTCGTTCACCGAACTTAAACTCCAACGTTTGCCCATCTGACTTTTCGATGGTGATCTTGTCCGCCTCGCTCAATGCCTGCAGCAGGTCTTTGTTTTCCTGCGATCCCGGCAAACCGATCAAGTAATTCACGAGCGAGCCAAACACCCACTCGACATTGCCATCACTGGCCGTCGCCGTCCAATTCCCTTTTGGCACGGCCACGGGCGTAACCTCAAAGGTGCGATCGCGCACGTAGAGTTTCCTGGGAACACTGGCCGCTGGCTGCGGCGGTGGGACATTTACGCCATAATCTACGGTCGGGGTGGGGACTGGCGGCATTGGTTCGGCTGGAGCGACGAGCTGCAGCACCGAGACGAGCAACAGAACTACGGCAACACCCACGGCGGCAAAACCAAAAATCAGCATAGGCCGTTTGGAGGAATCGCCCCATGAGGATTTCAAACGATCGATCAGACTGGTTGATTGAACGGGACGCGGCGCAGGCGGCAGCGGCCCAGCCGCATTACCACTGCCCGAAGGGGGCGGGATAGACATGCAGAAGTAACTCCAACTTACGGGATAGCACGAGGCAGATCACGTCCGCTGACACGAACGGTAACCGCTTTGCCCGATGGCAAGATAATGTCGCTGAAACTCAGATAGGGCACCACCAGCTGGACGGCGCCCGGCGCGCTGACCGTAAAGGCGACACGCCCGGTTTCATCCGTCAACCCTTGGGCCAGCAGTTTGCCCGTGGTCAAATCGATCACGCGCGCCGAAATGCCCACGATGCCTTCGCCGGGATCGTACTTGTTGCTGTTATTGGCATCATAATAGGTCAACAAACTCACCGGCACTTGTGACATGGGCAGACCGGGCGAAGTGGCCGTCGGCAGCGGCTCGACTTTGACAAAGGGCGGCGTGGGCGTCAAGGTCGGCGTAGGGATGAGTGTCTCCGTCGGGGTCGGCGGGACGGGTGTGACGGGCGTGCGGGTGGGCGCGTTAGGCGCATCCGTCGGCGTGGGTGCGGGCGTGGGTGTGAATTGTGTGCCAATAGTGCATTCATAGCTATAACCGGTCACGGCTTGCTCGGCCAACGGTCGAGTGAACCCCTCGCCCACCAGGCTATACAACCAGCCTTCGAACGTGACGTAGTACGAGACGCTGCTGCTCAAATCACCGGCCGCCCGATTGACATCGTCGTTGCCGTTGATGCCATTCCGATCGTTGTCATACAAGATCAAATTCGTATCGGTGCCGGCCGTTAAATCCATCGTCCGACATGTAACCAACATACCTGGCTTCACCCGCACCTTGAAATAATCATTATCCCATTCGTCGGAGGTCTGGTCCCATTGCACAAAGTTGAGCTTGTCATACTTGACGTTAAGGCCAATGGTGGTGGCCGTGTCGAAGCTATTGTTCGGCTCAAACCGATCGACATTCGGCGCCCCGGCGTACGGCGTCGGCGACGGGCCTGTGGTATTGGTCGGCTTCGGCGTTTTACTGGACGTGGCCGTCGGCGCGACAGAGCTGTAGATAAGTCTATAGGTGCCACCGGAACAATAAGAACTAATCTGGAAGATGCGAATATAGTATGGGCCTAAGCCGGTAAACGCTGTCGTGATCTTGGCCCCATTACCATCACTCGTGTCTACATTGTTAGCGACAAGGGCCAATGTCCCCGGAGAGCCAGAATAGATCTCCATGCCAATGTTATAGTTGCCGCTTCCTTCGGGGTCGGCCTGAAAAGTATACTGAAAATTAGGTGTAGCATTGCCCAGGATAAACCAGTTATCGACTGAGGCAACACTAACTGGTTGAGTGGGAGAAACAGGATTAGTCGGGCTAGGAACTAGCGCCAGACCAATATAACTGGCAACCGTAGCGGCAGTCCCGGCTGTGTAGTTGTTTGGTATGCTTGAGAACGTAGTGATACTGACAGTACACTGAATCTGATCAGGAGCAGCAAACGGCCTGACCTGACCCGCTGTCACAGGCCGCAAGAATGAGGACTGATCCTGACGCGCCGCGTGCGCACCTTGCGCCGATGTGGTCGGGATCAGCGCCAGCACCACCCAAAGGCCGACCACCAGCATGGCGAAGATTGAAATCCGCTTCATACCTACATATCCTTACTACCGGAATAAAATCCGTATGCTACGCTGCAAGCATTATACCTGTAATGAACAGGCGGGACAACTAGCCTGGGGCGGCAGTCTCCAGCCCGGGCCTAGTTGTCCCTCACCTGAGTGGCTCGGCTTAGCGCGGAAGATCGGTCGGGACGCCCTCCAGCGTTTCACGGCAAATTTGATCGACCACCGCTTTCAAGTCGCCGCCCGTCCGGTGGAACGTCGCCAACTGGCGATCGGCACTCGTCCCCTCTTCGATGATCTTGTACGCGTACTCCACATCCTGGCGCGATCCCAAATCGTCTACCACCTCGTCGACAAATTCCACCAATTCCGGCAGGAGCTGGCGCGCCGGAATCGCTTGCTGCTTGCCGAAATCGATCAAGGAACCATCCAGGCCATAACGCACGGCCCGCCACTTATTCTCGTTAATCAGCAACCGATTGTACAGCCGGAAACTCTGGTTCTTTTCAAACAGCCAGAACAGTTTGACGAAAATCGCCTGAATCAGTGCGGCGATGGCAATCGCTTCGTCGACGCGCGTGCAGATGTCGCAGATGCGCGTTTCGATCGTATGAAAAATCGGATGCGGGCGAACGTCCCACCAAATCTTCTTAGCGTTATCGATGCAGCCCGTCTTTACCAGCAGATCGACGTAGGACTGAAATTCCGCATACGACACAAACTGATCCGGAATACCGGTGCGCGGGAAGTTGGAGAAAATGATCGAGCGGTAGGACTTGAAGCCGGTATTGCGTCCTTCCCAGAACGGCGAACTGGTCGAGAGCGTCAGCAGGTGCGGCAGAAAATAGCGCGCCACGTTTTGCAGTTGAATGCCGGTTTCCGGATCGGGCACACTCACATGCACATGCATGCCGAAGATCAACAATTGCCGCGCCGCGTCTTGCATCTCTTCCAACACGCCGTAATAACGCTCGTGCGGATAGACTTCCTGTGTCGTCCACGACGAGAAGGGATGCGTCCCGGCGGCCGCGATGGTCAAGCCCTGCTTGTGCGCCAGGCCCGCAATCACGCCGCGCAACCGCACGATTTCTTTACGCGCCTCGCTGGAGGTGCGGCACACATGCGTGCCTGCCTCCACCACCGATTGCATCATCTCGGGCTTGAGCTGCTCTTGCAAAATCAACTGACCCGCTTCCAGGATCTGCGTGACATACGACCGCAGTTCGCCTGTCGTGGGATCGATGATCTGGTATTCTTCTTCAATGCCTAACGTGAATGGAAAATCTGCGCTCAGTGGATCGTAGTAGCTCATGGTCTCCTCCTTGTGAGCGGGCAACCTCGCCCTTACTTCGCCGCAATCAAGAATGTGGGCACGGTCGAGCCGCCCCCTGCCGTGACATTCAACAGCGTCACCGTCGAAAGACGCGTCATACAGCCCTGTACGTCTGTACCAAACAGATACGGATCCGTGTCCACCAAACGCCGCGCGATGTGCAGCTTCCCGGCAACAACCTGCGGATAATCCTCATACGCGATGTGCACGCGTTCCTGCACGACAAACGGTGATTCCAGCGCGGCCGCCAGCGCCTCATCCCATTCTTCGGGGCTGCTCTCCCACCCGATCGTGATCCCCTTCCCGCCGTATTCATCGTTGGGTTTGAGCAGCAAGCGATCTTGATAGTCCCGCGCAAATTTCAGCAGATCGATCTCCTGCCCCTGATAGGTGGTGCGCGCCTGCTGCACACGCCGCGTCCACGGAATATGCTTCGCCAACATCGTCTGGGTTTCTCGATCGAGCCTGGCGGCATCCATCATGGCCGGATCGCTCAACAGGCCGAAGATCATCTTCTTGTGTAACGGCTTGGCCTGAAAGCTGTTGACCAGACAAAGCGTGCCATCACGATAAGCCTGCGCCAGCGGATGATCGAGCGCGTGATCTTGTCCGTAGCGTTGCAAGAACTCGCTCGTCAACACCCGCTTGTAGACCAGATTGACGGGCTGTTCGGCAACGTACAACATCCGATCGCGGTAAGTCAGCTCATCGGGTGAGCAGATCACCGTGGGCACGCCCTGCTGCTCCAAATATGTCTTAAACAGCACAAACTCCGCCTGCGTGGGCAAGCCTTTCCAATCGACGATGGCCGCGTGTGGTTCCGCCGCCGGGTTCCATTCGCGGAACTTTTCCAGCAGCGTCTGCACCATGCGCGGCGCAGCGGGAATTTTGGTGACGGTGTATTTCCTGACAAACTCCTGCATCACCGGCAGTGTGAGGAACACGTCGGACAGTTCGTCTTCGTAAGCCATCCCCGCCGGACTTTCGGCGTTGTACTCCACAAATTGCAGCGAGCCGGTGTGATTGTCGAAGAACGAATCGAGGCGTGATGAAGCGCTGGGTTCGGCATAGCCCGCGTCGAGGGCCAGCAGTTTCTCTTCGCCGGGCGTGAACGCCATCAGATCATGCATGGCCCGATCAGAGCGCATGACCTTGACCACCTGGCGCGCGGCTTGCGCCACGGCCCCGCACACGGCTTGCAACTGAGCGTAATGCTCGGCCCCCAACAGGCGCGGACGCAGCACGATGCAGATGGGCCGCGTGCCAAAGAATAAGCCCTCGCGCTGCAAGGCGGCGCTCAACATCGCATCGTTCTCGCGCGCCACGTCGTCGTTGAACAGGCTGTGATAATAGTTGATCGCTTCAGTGAGCATGGCATCTCTCCGCAAACTAGAGCAGCTTCCAAATCGATTGACGATCCGGATTCGAGGCTTGCCCATTCCCGCCGCACTGCGGCGGTGGGCCGTTGGCGCAACCGGAATCCGCGTCAGGCGCTGATCAAAGCGTCCCAGCGCGATAAGGCCTGCGCCCGTTGACGCTGGCCTAACGCCAGATCGATGCACAGGTCAGCCATCTTCTGCACCACCCACGGGAAGTAGTGATCAGTCAAGGACGTGATTTCAAAATCGGGCGCGGGGTTGGTGAAATCGATCGCATAGGGCACGTTGTCCTTGATCGCAAACTCGACCGTGTTCATGTCGTAGCCCAGCGCTTGATTGATCTGGATCGCCCATTTGACGATCAGCTCCCGCAGGTCCGGCGCGAGGAAATGATCGTCGACCACATAGCGATGCGGCCACGGGAGGTTCGCATCGAACTTGATGGGCAGGACCTCCTGCTGCCCGATCACGATGCACCGCGCGTAATTCTCCCAATCGATGAACTGCTGCAACATCATGCACTCTGTGCCCGTTTCGTTATAGGCATTCCACAACTCCTGCATGTTGTGGATCTTGTAGACCTTCTTGAATCCGCCGCCCCAGGCTGGTTTGAGGATGAAGGGGAAGCCGCCCAGGTACTCAGCATGTTCTTCCCAGGGAATGGGATAGGTCAGATTGCGCAGGGATTCGGTGACCACACCGTCGATGTAAGAATGTGAAGGTAGGGCCACCGTTTTGGCATGGCTGATCCCCAGCTTATCCAATAAACATGCGCCGAAGAACTTGTCATCCGCGCTCCACCAAAACGGATTGTTGACGACGATGGTGCCCTGCAGTACCGCGTTCTTCAAGTAGGTGCGGTAATACGGGATCTCGTGCGAGATGCGATCGACGATCACCGCGTACGGATTGGCTTCGTTCATGCACGTGCCACCGATGGTAAGATATTCGGCCACCACGCCGGCCTGGCGCTGGTTGACTTCCTCGATAAACGCCGGCGGCCACGACCATTCACGACCGACCATCACCCCGATTCGCTTCACGTCGTCTGACATGGTTCCTCCTCGAAATTGGAGATTGGAAGTTGGAAATTAGAAATTGGCGTTCAACATTGATCATTGATCATTGTTCAATCGTGTCCGCCAATGTACGACTTGATCATCTGCTGCCAGTACGGCCAGTCGTGCGCCCACCCGTCCCACAGGCGCAGGGCATTGCCCACGCCCGCGCGCCACAAATTCTCCGACAGTTTCTCGTTCGACCAGCGCGCGCGATCATCCTGACCGATCACCAAAATAATATCCTGCTGCTTCAGCATCCACAGTTGATGATCATCCCGCAGGTCGGCCGTAAAATCAATCGGGTTGTTGAAGTAAAAGATCTCGTCGTAATGACCATCCATGAACATCCGCATGTCGTACAGGCCGCTTAACCCGATCGTGCGCCGGACGACATCGGGATGGCGCAGCGCAAAGTTGATGGCGTGATAGGCGCCAAAGGAACAGCCCGTCGTCATGAAGAAGGTGTTGCCGTTTTGACTATGAATGAAGGGCACCACTTCGTTGAGGATGTATTGATCGTACTGCACGTGGCGCTGCACCCGACCGGCCGGATGCGCCCAGTCGCAATACCAGCTCTCAGCGTCGACGCTGTCGACACAGAACAGTTGCACCCAACCGCGCTCCAGGTGTTCACTCAGCGCGGCCACCATGCCGCGATCTTCATACTCGTAGAACTTGCCCTTGGACGTGGGAAATACGATGACGGGCGTGCCGTGCTGGCCGAAGACCAGCAGTTCCATGTCACGATTCAAAGTGGGGCTGTACCAACGTTGATAAGAACGCTGCATAGGATCTGCGACGCGAGGCACGCAGCCGCGCTCACGTCTTCCTCCCGATTAAGAATTGAGCGCGACATGTGCCAAGAACAGCGCCGCCACCGTCTTGGCGTCAGTGATCGCCCCTGAACGAACCAGATCGATCGCCTCAGCTAAAGGCAGCATGACCAGCTCGATGGTTTCATCCGCATCCATGGCCGTCGGGCCAGGGATCAGATCAGTGGCTAGATAGAGATAGATATATTCGGTGCTCCAGGCCGGCGAGGGATAGATGCGCCCCAACGACTTCCACCGCCCGGCGCGAAAACCCGTTTCTTCGCGCAGTTCGCGCTGTACGCCTTCCAGTGGATCTTCGTCGCCGTCTAATTTGCCGGCGGGAATTTCGGTGACGACCGCACGGATCGCATGCCGATATTGCTTCACCAACACCACCCGCTGTTGATCGTCGACAGCCACCACCGCCACAGCCCCGCCGTTTTCGACAATCTCGCGCAGCGCTTCAACCCCCTGCGGCGTGCGAATTTGATCGACGCGCAAATTGAGGATGCGGCCTTCGTAGACCCGTTCCGAGGCTAACACGGTTTCAAACGACATACGCTCCCCTGACCCAATAAGCCACCGCTGGACATGATGCGTCCAGCGGTGAGGTTGTTCACTATTCAGTTATCCCGGAACTCCATCCTACGGAATGCACAGCGTCTGACCGGCGTAGACCAAATTATAATTGACGATGCCGTTGGCAGCCGCGATGGTCGACATCGGCACGCCGTAAGTCAGCGAGATGCGGAATAAATTCTCGCCTGGCCGCACCATGTGATTGGTGCGACAAGTACCTGGTTGCGGCGGCGCGGATGTCGGGTTCGGTCCGGGCGGCGTAGGACCCGTTGGAATTGTCAGCTGTTGGCCGGGATAAATGATGTACGGATAGGGAACGTTATTGGCCGCTGCGATTGCATACGGATTCACATTGTACTGCCGTCCGATCGAGAACAGCGTCTCACCCGGCTTGACCGTATGCACGATCGTGCTGCCTGGCGCCGGGGCAGTCGGCTGAAGTTGAGGCGTCGGCTGAGCCACGGGCGGCTCTGTCGCTGGAACAACCTGCGGGGTTTCCTGTGGTTGTGGTTGACCACTATTTGGCGCGGCCGGCGTCATTTCTGCGCCCGGGGTCGCAACGCCCAAATCTGCTGTTGCGACCGCCAGCGGAGGAAGGGTAGGCGTTGCTTCAGCGCCCGGTTCCAGTGTGCCCAGCGACTGCGACTGCTGCGGTTGCTGAGGCTGTTGCGGCTGTGGGGTTGCAATCTCCACTTGAGGATCAGGCCGATTACATCCAGCGGCAAACACTAAGACCACCGCCAGAACCAAAATCAACCACGGCGAAATACGAATCTGTTTCATAGGATTGACTCCTTCTTCTTCACGCACTTTTTACCGAACGAGTGACCACATCGGCACAAACTTGAACACAGGATAGCATATCTGATCTACACAGTCAAGCGAAATTCACTATGCGGCTGGCATTTCAGATGATCCTACAGCCGTTCACTGGCACGATCAAAGGTGTCCAATCACCCGATCGGTTATCTCACTTCAAAACAATCACCGCCGAGGATGACGCTACCGTGTATTTTCCTCTGCGGTGATGTTGCGCACTCCGCGTTACGCGGGTTACGCGCTTTATTCGTCGGGAGCGGCCAGGGCCAATAGGTTCACACCGCCATCGACGAAGAGCACCTCGCCCGTCGTCGCCGAGGAGAGATCACTGGCGAGCCACACGGCGGCATTGCCCACGTCCTCAATCGTAATGAGCCGCCGCAGCGGCGCGACCTCTTTGAATTTCTTGTGCATCAATTTGAAGTCGGCCACCCCTTGCGCCGCCAGGGTGCGGATCGGCCCGGCGCTGATGCAATTGACCCGGATGCCTTGCGGGCCGAGATCGACGGCGAGGTAACGCGCACACGCTTCGAGCGCCGCTTTAGCGACGGCCATGACGTTGTAATTCGGCACATACTTTTCCGAGGCATAGTAGGTCATGGCGAGCACGCTAGATCCAGCCTGCAGGACCGGCAGCGCGGCGCGCGTCAACGCCACCAGAGAATAAGCGCTGATGTCCAAGGCCAACTGAAATTGATCGCGCGTGGTGTTGACAAACTGCCCGGACAACGCGTCGCGTCCGGCAAACGCCAGCGAATGCACCAGAATATCCAGCGTACCGTATTGTTTTTTCCACTTGTCAAACACCGCAGCAACCTCGTCGTCGTTCTGCACGTTACAGGGTTCGATGAACGTGGCGTCGAGACTTTCGGCCAGCGGCCGCACGCGCTTATTGAGCAATTCCGCGATGGACGAGAAACCCACCATGGCCCCCTGCTCATGCAGCGCTTGAGCGATGCCCCAGGCGATCGAATGATCATTGGCAACGCCAAAAACAAGTGCCTTCTTGCCCTCAAGTAATCCCATGCGAAGTCTCCTTTTATTTTGACACACCTTGATTGTGTTTGATCCAATAACGCCACGGCTTGCTCTTCCACGGTTCCGGCGTGGTACCCAACCCCACGCGCGGGCCGCGGCCAACCGATCGGGTGGGCACTGGTTCCCCGGCTTCGATCCAGAGCTCACCCTGCCGATTGCATAGATCAACCCCGTTGAGGGTCCGATCGATACGCAAGGCTTGCGTCAATTTGGCGGGGCCGCGGCACAACTCGATCGAGTGGGGCACGGGCCGGTGCTGTTGCATCAGTTCCAGTCCTTCCAGCGGTTCCAGTGCGCGAATCAACACTGCCGCCGGAAAATCTTCGGCCTCGCTGACGACGTTAAGCATCCAGTGCATGCCATAGGTGAAGTACACATAGGCCAGGCCGGGTTTCCCGTACATCACGGCATTGCGCGGGGTGCGCCCGACATGCGCATGACAAGCGAGATCGGTTTCGCCCAGATACGCTTCTGTTTCGACGATGCGCCCGCTGAGCCGTTGACCCTGCCAGCGCCGCACTAAACGACAGCCAAGTAAGGCCTGTGCCAGCTGCCGGGTGGGTTGCGTATAAAACGATCGGTGAAGCCGCATGGCGCGTCAGTTTACCTTAGAGAAGTGCATTTGGCAACAGACCGTCACGCAGTTATAATAGTCTTAAATCTATCATGACACTCGCCTCCTACTTACACCCATGTCAAACCTTTTAGCTGATCCCAACGACACCACTTTGATGATTGGCGGACTCGCCCTGCTGGCGGTAGTGATTGTGGTGATCGTGTTGTTCTGGCGAATGAGCCGCAGGTCGCGCGTTAAAGCGCCTGTTCAACCGACACCACAACCCTCCCTCATTGAACCAACCGCAGCGACTGTTCCACCTCCACCTCCCCTGCCGGCAGAGATTGAGCTGGAATTCACAACGGACACCGGACAGCCTGTGATCTTCAAATTGGATAAGCCCGCGCTGACCGTGGGCCGGGGATCCGACAATGACATTGTCATTCCCGCCTCGATCCCGAACGCCGACACCGTGTCCAAACATCATGCCCGGCTCCGCCGCGATCAAGATGATTACATCGTGCGCGATCTCGGTTCCAGGAACGGCTTGACTGTGAACGGTCGACAGACCTTAGAGAATCTGCTGCAAGACGGCGATCGCCTTGGTTTCGGAACGGCTGAAGCAATTTTCCATCAGCCTTTATCTAACGGCTCACCGGCCTCCAATGGCGGACCTGGGCCGGGAGGCGCGGCATGAAGTGTGTCCACTGCGGTACGCAAAACACCGATGACGCCAAACACTGCCGGCGCTGTGGCGCGGTGCTGCCACGTGACTCCGAGATCACGCCAGGGCTCCCCGTGCCGGACGATGACGCCGGACAGACCCATCCCCTGAATGAAGACGCCGGCCAGACACGCCCCTTTGACGAAGCAGTGGATCATGGCGAAACCAAACCGTTGCACGATACCGGCCCCAAGAGCGGCCCGTTATACGCGCAACGCATACCCGAGTCTGACACACGACCACTGCCGCGCACCCGAAATTTTTTTGAGCCCCTGCCGGAACGCACGATTATCGACGAAGGACGCTACCTCATTAGCGCGCTGCGGGAAGAATCGCCCTTGCTGAATGTGTATGCGACGGTCAGCCGGCGGGCGCTGGTGGAATGCCGGCAATGCGGCTTCACGCGCAACAACTTTGGCGATCAATATTGTCTGCAATGCGGCGGCAGTTTGGCCAGCATCGAACCGCTCTATCCCAATTTTGTGATCAAAGAAACGCTGGCGCCTGATGCGATTGCGATCGAACGCCAGCTGGCCGAGATGGAACTGCATCACGGCGGCGCGCTGCTGCCGATTGAAACGTTCACCGAGATTGTCTTCGGCACGCGGCGGGTCTATGTGGTGCTGCCGGAACCGTCGCCCTTCACCGGCGAGAATCTGCCGAACCGGCCGGAGGCGGGCGATGTGATCAATTGGGGAGTGCAGTTGGCCGATGCGCTGGCGTTTTTGCACAAGAACAATATTTCATTTGGGGCGGCCCATCTGAATCACATGTCCGTCACGGGCAAGGCCGCGCGGTGGTTCAATTTCACCTCGGCGCGAATTCAGACCCCGGGCACGCGCACGCGCAAAGCTTATATTGACGACGTGCAGGCCTTGGTCGCTGGTTTATTTGTGTTGATCACCGGGCAGGCTTATGCGCCGGAAGTAGCCATCACGCCGCGCGGGCTGCACGATGTCTTTCAAGAAGTCTTCACCGGCGAAATCGCCTCGGCGGCGCAGCTGGCCGAACGACTGCGCGATGTCATTGCCGAGATTCGCCGCCCCGCCAGTTACGATCTGCGGGTGGGCCGCTTGACGGATGTGGGTCAAGTGCGCCAGTTGAATGAGGACAGTTTACTGACGCTGGAGTTGGGCCGTGTGCATCGATCGGTAGGCACGCCGATCGGGTTGTATGTGGTCGCCGATGGCATGGGCGGCCATTCGGCCGGCGATGTCGCCAGCGGCTTGGCCATCGAGGCGTTGGCTAAACATGCCACTGCCACGCTGCTGCCGCTCGAACTGGATTCGGCCACGCCGCTGCTCGATGTCGACGCTTGGCTGCGCGAAGCGGTCAACGTCGCCAATATGACCGTGCACGAGCAGCGCAAGCTGGCCGGCACCAACATGGGCACCACCCTGGTCATGACTTACGTGGCGGACGGGCAGGCGCATGTGGCGCATGTCGGCGACAGCCGCGCCTACCTCATCAACGCCGCCGGTATCCAGCAAATCACCGTCGATCATTCCCTGGTGCAACGCTTGGTCGATACGAAGCAATTGACGCCGGAAGAAGCGCGCGTCCACCCGCAGCGTAATGTTATCTACAAGAACCTGGGCGATCGTTCCTCGGTCGCGCCGGACATTACCCATCTCGATTTGCAACCCGGTGATCGTCTACTGCTGTGCAGCGACGGCTTGAGCACGGAAATAGAAGATCAAGTGATTCAGCAGATCGTCGCGTCGGCGGCCTCGCCGCAAGAAGCGTGCCGCCAATTGACTGAAGCGGCCAACGCGGCGGGGGGTCGCGATAACATCACGACTATTATCGTGCAGATGGAGCTGTTGGGATGATACCCTTGCGCGGACGACGCATCGCCTGCGCGCAATGTGGAACAGTCACGGATCCCGGCGCTCGCTTCTGTCCCGCCTGCGGCCAGCCCTTCCCCAATCCGATCGGTTTAGCTTGTCCTCAATGTGCGTCCGCGGGTGTGCCTGGCACGGAATTCTGTGAAGCGTGCGGCGTGGCATTGCCGGCACGGCCTTATGTGATCATCAATAAGACCGGCCTACGCCTCAACCTCTTGGCCGGCGATCAAACGAGCGTGGTCGTCGGACGCGCCGATGCATTGAGTGGAGTCGCGCCCGATCTCAATTTGGATCCGTATGCCGGTGAATTGGCGGGCCTGTCACGCCGCCATGCCCGCGTACTGTGGCAAGAAGGTCGCTGCTGGATCGAAGACCTCAACAGCGTCAACTGGACTTACCTCAACAATCAACGTCTGTCGCCCGACAAGCCCTTGCCGCTAAACGATGGCGATCTGCTACGGCTGGGCAATGTGCTGTTGACGTTTTGCGCGGGATGATCATGCCGACTATTTCCGATCAAACTTACTTGCTGAACGATCAATACAAAGACGCCTCCAAACTCGATGCGCGGGTGCAGCTGCATCTGTTGTACAGCACCAACAAGTATGGCTGGCATCAGTGGTGTTTTGATCAATACGCCCTGCCCGCGCAAGCATCCGTGCTGGAACTGGGCTGCGGCCCGGCACATCTGTGGAAGAGCAATCTCGATCGATTGCCCGCCCGCTGGCGCGTTACCCTCTCGGATTTTTCGGCAGGCATGCTGGAACAGGCGCAGCATAATTTAGGTGAGCATGCTGCCACGTTTCGCTTTGAGGTTGTCGATGCGCAAGCGATCCCGTTTGAAGCGAACACCTTCGACGCCGTGATCGCCAATCACATGCTGTATCACGTCCCCGATCGCTTGCAGGCTCTGGCAGAAATGCGGCGTGTCTTGAAGCCAGGCGGCAAAGTGTATCTGGCGACCAACGGCCACACCCACCTGCAAGAGCTGGATGACTTACCCCACCGCTTCAATCCGGAGGCCGACTTCGGCTGGATGCAGACCTCACCCCAATTCTTTTCACTGGACACTGGCGGTGGAGAAGTCGCGCAGTTCTTCACAGACGTTCACATCGTTCGCTATGAAGATGCCCTTGACGTGACCGAGGCCGAACCACTGGTGAACTACCTCCTCTCGATGATGACCACGGGGGGCGTGCAGAACCGCCGGGACGAGTTGCAGCAGTTCATCGAACGTGAATTGACGGAGCGTGGTGTGATTCACATCAGTAAAGATTCGGGCATGTTTATCGGCGTTTTTGCGGCATGATGCAACCCTATGAAAAACGTTTTGCGCGATCCGCTGCGGCGTCACGGAGCGCTGTTGATGGTTCTCACCATTGGGGCTGTCTTGCGCCTCGCGAACCTCGGCCTCATCCGGCACGGTTACGACGCCAGCTATCCCATCTATGATGCCCTGCGCATTCTCGTCGGGCACGAGTTCCCGCTACTGGGTCAACCCTCTTCCGTTTTTCTTGACAACCCGCCGCTGATGGGCTATCTTCAAACACTGCCACTGTTGCTATGGCGCTCACCGTGGGCAGTCTATCTGTTCGTCATCGCCCTCAACACCATTGCTATTGCTTTCGTGTATCGTGTGGCACAGGCCCTGCTTGGAAACACGGTGGCCTTCTTCGCCGCCTTGCTCTTTGCCATCAATCCCTGGCTCATCGTCTACAGCCGCTGGAGTTGGGTGCAGGGTCTACTGCCATTCTTCATGGCGCTGATCGCCTGGAGTCTCTGGCCCGCGCTGATCGATCGATCACGCTCGCCCCGGCGTTTGATCGTCGCCGCGTCGGCCTTAGCGATCCTCTTGATGACGTACATCCAAGCGTGGGGCGTGCTGGTGCCGATCGGGTTGCTGCTGATCGTCTTTCATCGCCATCTCACGTGGCGTCCCGTATTGATCGGCGCGGCCATCGTCGGCCTTGCCTGCGCGATCTATGGCGTGGGCTTGATTCAGAATTGGGAGACGAACGCACCGAAACTTGAAGCGTTCACCGCGCAAGGCGAGCGGCACTTCACGCGCGAAGGGATCGATCACGCGCTGCGTTTCGTCACCGGCATGGACTTTGAGTATCAAGCGCCGTCTTCACCAGACACGGACTGGCGCTTGGGCGCTTCCGCGTTGGCGATGTTGTCACTGAGCCTGGCTGCCATCGTCGGGGCGGGCCGGGCGGTGCGCGCCATCGTTCAGAAACGCGCCGAGCGATCCAGTGGTCTGATTGTATTGATCTGGTTCGTCGTGCCCGTGTTGATGATGAGCGTATCCGCGCGACCCATTCATCCGCACTATTTGCTGTTGAGCATTCCGGCCGGCGCCGTGTTGGCCGCGTGGGGCGTGGAACTGATCTGGCGTGTGGCGCGCCTGCGTTGGATTGTGATGCTGGCATTCACCGCCATCACGATCATCTTCGCCGTGAATCTCTGGCTCTACGAAGCCGATATGATCCGTCATCCCACCATGCCCAAGTTCGACGGGTGGTCGCTGGAAGCGGGCGTGCGCGTGGGCGACCAGCTGCGCGCGCTGACGGCCGATCAGCCTGCGCCGCAGCGCATCGCGGCCAACGGGCAGGTTTCGATTCTCAGCAGCTGGAGCGGCCAATATCTCAAGAATCTGAATGGCTTGAAATATCCTGACTTTGTCGTGCTGCCGGGCAATCAGCCTTTGCTCTATCTGTTGAACAGCATCTCCGCTCATCCGGCGTTCTTAGGATCGCAGTGGCAGTTGTGGCCCGATCGTGATCTGACCTTCGCCGATGGCGCACAGGTCGCGTTTCGTCAGGCGCTGCCAGTGACGCGCACGTCAGCACTAGCGCTGCCCGCCCACCCGATCGATTGGCCGAGCGAAAGCGGCCTGGCATTGTTGGGTTATACTATAAGCCAGACGGATGAGCTTACGCCCGCGCTCGACATCATCACTTACTGGCGCGTGGATGAACTTAAACCGGAACGCGCCGACTGGTACGTCGGCGCTTACTATCAAGTGCACCAGCTCGATGGATCGCTTATCGCCAACGTGGGCGAACACAGCCAATGGGGTTATCGTTGGGAGTTGGGCGATGTCTACGTGGATCACGTCCGGATTCCGTTACCCGATCGATCGATGGAGGGTTATCAGTTGATTATTGGATTGACCGACAGTATTCATCAACGCAACTTCGCGCTACAATCAACTAATAGCCCGCAGGGCACACTGGCTATTCCGCTCACATTGACGGATCAGTGATGATCAGCTTAACACCATGACCTCAACACCTTCAGCGCACGATGCTTCTGCTCAAAGTGGCACCCAACTCATCGTCGGTGCGCCTGCCACACTGATCGTGCGCCTGCCGCCCGATCGCGTCCGCACCCTCACGTTGACGCATGAGGCGCTGTCGATCGGACGACATCCGACGAATCAGCTGGTCATCGACGTGCCGACCGTTTCCGCCGAGCACGCCCTGATCGAGTATCAATCTGGCCGCTATCGCGTGATCGATCGCGGCAGCCGCAACGGCACCTTCGTCAACGGCCAGCGCATCACCGCAATCGATCTTAACGACGGCGATCTGATCCGTCTCGGCGAAATGGGAGACAACGCGGTGACGCTGACCTATCGGGGTGGGCAAGCGCCGCAGGCCACCTCGATCGATCAATTTGACTTGGCGGCTTACGATGTCCTGCTGATTGGTCGCGCGCCCGATTGTGATCTCACGCTGGATTCGCCGCTGGTCTCACGTCATCATGCTCGCTTGGAACGATCGGGCGCGACGCATAACCTGATCGATCTGGGCAGCACCAACGGTACGTTCGTGAACAGCCGCCGGATCGATCGGGTGGAGCTGCACCCGGGAGACAGCGTGCAGCTGGGGCCGTATCGCTTCACGTATCAACCGGGCGCGATCAGCCAGGTCATCTCGGCTCAACGTGGACGATTGGATGCGCTGCACCTCACGCGCCGCGTCGACGGTGGACACCTCATTTTGAATGATGTGTCGCTGTCCATTGTGCCGCGCGAGTTTGTCGCCATCGTCGGCGGATCGGGATCGGGCAAGACCACGCTGCTCAATGCGCTCAGCGGCTTTCAACCCGCCGAGGGTCGCCTGCTGTTTAACGGCGATGACTACTACGCCAACTTCGATTTATATCGCAGCCTGATCGGCTATGTGCCGCAGGATGACATCATCCATCACGACCTGCCCGTGCGACAGGCATTGCATTACGCGGCTTTATTACGGCTGCCCGGCGATACCTCCGACGCCGAAATCGATGCGCGCATCGAGCGCGTGCTGGCCGAAGTGGACATGGACGCGCAGTCGGAACAGATTGTGGGGCGGCTCAGCGGCGGGCAGCGCAAACGCGTTTCGATCGGCATGGAACTGCTGGCCGAGCCGGGGGTGTTCTTCCTGGATGAGGCGACGTCCGGACTCGACCCTGGACTGGAAAAGAAATTGATGTTCACGCTGCGTCGTCTGGCCGATGGTGGCCGCACGGTAGTGTTGGTCACGCATGCCACGGCGAATATCAAGCAATGCGATCACGTCGCGTTCATCGGCGCGGGCCGGTTGATCTTCTTTGGCCCGCCGGATAAAGCGCTGGACTTTTTCGAGGTGCAGGAATTCGCCGACATCTACGAAGCTATCGAAGAAGATCCGGTGGCGTGGGAGAAACGCTTCCGCGAATCGACCTATTACGCGCAATACGTGCTGCCGCGCATTTCGAATGCAGAAGTCGGAATGCGGAATGCGGAACATGAGGTCCTGCGCAAGAACGGCACTCCGTCCCGCCATCCTTCCATCACTCCTTCATCGCCACCACGCGCCAATGCCCGGCGGCAGTTCTCCATTCTGGCGCAGCGCTACTTTGAATTGGTCGTGCGCGACAAGATGCTGCTGACGTTGTTGTTGGCCGTCATGCCCGCTGTTGGATTATTGTTGGCGATCATCGCGCGTCCTTCAGTGCTGGTGGGCGAATCGGCGCAGCGGATTCAACAGATTCTGGCCGAGTCGGGCAATTACAGCGTGGCCGGTGAAGCGCAAGTTATTATCATGATGTTAGTGTTGGCGGCCAGCTTAGTGGGGATGTTTGCTGCCGCGTTTGAGCTGGTGCGCGAGCGCGCCATCTATCGCCGCGAACGGATGGTGAATCTGCGCTTGCGCACTTATCTCTCTTCCAAGCTGGTGGTGCTCATCGGCTTTGCGGCGCTGCAAGTGATGGCCTTGCTGGTCGTGGTCGCGCTGCGGGTGCAAATTCCCTTCAACGGCATCTTGCTGCCCGGCCCGCTGGAGCTGTATCTCACGCTCTTGCTCGTGACCATCGTCGGCATCATGCTGGGCCTGTTCATCAGTGCCATCGCCGCCAACAGCAACAGCGTGATCTACCTCGTATTGTTCGCGGTCTTCGTGCAGATCATCTTTGCGGGTGTGTTCTTCGAACTGCCGGGACTGACGAAAGCGATCTCGTATCTCACGCCCGCGCGTTGGGCAGTAGAGGCGCTCGGCAGCACGATCGATATGCCCACGCTCAATGATCTGGGCCAGATCGAAGTGCGCCGCACCGTCGACGCGGTCGATCCGACAACCGGGCAGAAAGTTCAGCGCGAAGTGGTATACGGTGATAAACTACCTTTGACGTTCACCGTGGGCTACGAGCATCAGGCGGGTTATTTGCTCAGCCGCTGGGCGGTGTTGATTGTTTTCGCCGTGCTGTTGTTGATGGGTACGGCCTGGGCGCAAGGTCGAGTGACCGAACGGCAACGGACAGGCAACAGATAAACGGATAAGGATTTGTCATGGACTCTACCACTGGTTTCTACAACGGCTTGTATTACGAAATCGCGGGCGAAGGCCAGCCGCTCGTCCTCATTCACGGCGGATTGGTCAACAGCGGCTTGTGGAACGATCAGTTTGAGGTGTTCGCGCAACACTGCCGTGTGCTGCGGTACGATGTGCGCGGCTTCGGCCAATCAAAACCGCCCACGGCCTACTATTCCAATCACGGCGATCTCAGAGACCTGCTGGACTTTCTGGGTATCGAGCGCGCCACGGTATTGGGTCTATCCATGGGCGGCGGCATTGCCATCGACTTTGCACTCGCGTATCCCGATCACACCGCGGCGCTGATACCGGTCGCGGCGGGATTGGGCGGTTACCATAGCGAGAAAACTTCGCCACTGCAAGATGAATTACGTGCCGCATACGAAAGCGGTGATAAGCCCCGCGCAGTTGAACTGTCCCTGCGCCTGTGGACCGATGGGCCTCACCGCACACCCGATCAAGTCGATGCCGCTGCGCGTGAGAAGATTCGCGCCATGACGATTCACACTTTCGATCTGCCGGACACCGAGAACTGGCTGCAACCGCTCAAGCCGCCGGCCATCGATCGGTTGGCCCAGATCCGGGTGCCGACTCTATTTGTCGTCGGCGATCAAGATGTGCCCGACATTCTCGACATTTGCACTCGGATCGTGACCACGGTGACCAAGGCCCGCAAGGCCGTGATCGCCGGCACCGCTCATCATCTCAATGTCGAAAAGCCGGACGAGTTTAATCGCATCGTGCTGGATTTCTTGAAGTCACTGCCACATTGACTGGATTCTGGCACAAATGAAATCTCGTAATCAATCCTTTCTGCGCTCCCGCCTCATCCTCATCGGCCTGGTCGCCGCCCTCGTCGTGATCGGCGCGGTGTGGGTCTTCGGGCCGGGGCGCGTACAGCCGTCCACCGTGCCGATCACGCTGGCGCCGCCGCCCAACGTGACCTTCACGCCGCCGCCTGATCTGAAGGAGCTAGCGAAGCAATTTCCGCGCCTCGAAAAGATTCTCAACAACCCGGAACTTGATTCGGTCTACAAGGATTTTCTGGTCGCCTACGAGCGCGGCGGCACCGAAGCGGCGGAATTGCTGGCCAGGCAGCGTGGCCTGTTAACGCCCGATAATCAAATCCGCGTCACGCTGGTGTTGGACACAGAAGACTCAGCGGCGTTGGTCACTGAACTGCAAACCCTCGGCGTGATCGTGCGGGGCGCCTATCGGGACTCGATTGACGTCGGCATCCCGCTGGAGCTGATCGTCAAGACGGCGGAGTCGGAAGAGCCGGGTAAAGTTTTCGATCAGATCACGCAGCTGCAACATGTCATCAACCTGCAACTTCCTGCGCTCAGCAAACCCAATGAGGCGGGTTCTGCTCAAGAGTCCGCCGCACCAGCACTGGATATGTCATTCCGAGGAGCCGCTTTGTGGCAACGAGGAATCTCTATGCCAGACTGGCAACATAGCCTGCCGAGGCAGAGATTCCTCGCCCCGCCGGGGCTCGGAATGACACCGGCCACACAGCCACTGCCGCCGATCGTCAGCGAAGGTGTGAAAGTCATCGGCGCGGACAAGTGGCAGGCGGCCGGCTACAAGGGTCAAGGCGTCAAGATTGGCATTCTCGATCAAGGCTTCGATGGTTATCGCGATCTATTGGGACGTGAGCTGCCGTTTAACGTCACGGTTCAATCCTTCGTGCCCGGCTTCGACGTGGACAAAACCGGCGTGTCGCATGGCGCAGCGGTAGCCGAAGTCATTCACGATGTCGCGCCTGAAGCCCAACTCTATCTGGTCTATTACGATGGCGGCAATGTGAGCATGGGTAATGCCGTGCAATGGTTGATCGATCAGAAGGTGCAGATCATTTCGCATTCGGCGGGCGGCCTGGCCGCGCCGCTGGACGGCACCGGTCGCGACGCGGAGTTGGTTAAGCTGGCTGCCGATAACGGCATACTGTGGATCAACTCCGCGGGCAACAACGGCACGCAGCATTATCGGGGGGCTTACACCGACACCAACAACGATCACGTCCACGAATTCGCCCCCGATAAAACGCTGCTGGCCTTTCAAGCCGATCCCAGCGGCGCCAGTCAGATCGTGCTGACGTGGAACGACTGGCAAGCGGACGGCACACAGGCGCTCGATCTGTACCTGCTCGATCAAGACGGCAACATCATTGCGTCGTCGCGCAACTCGCGTGAAGGAAATCATCCGCCCTTGCAGCAGATCGTCTACAAGTTCGACGATGTCCGCACGTACTACGTCGCCATTCACGGTGTCGACGTGACCCAACCGGTCATGCTCAATCTGTTCATTCATCAAACGCCCTTGATGGAGTTGGCCGATCCCAACGGCAGCCTGGCCACACCCGGCGATGCCGCCGAAGCGCTGACGGTCGGCGCGGTCAATTGGCGCAGCACTCAACTCGAAGCATTCAGTTCGCGCGGGCCTACCGCCGATGGACGCCCGAAGCCCGATCTCGTCGGACCGGATGGCGTGTCGAATGCGATCTACGCGCCGCAAGGTTTTTACGGCACCTCCGCCGCCACGCCCCACATCGCCGGAGCCGCGGCTCTGGTGTGGAGCGCCTATCCGCAAGCCACCACGCAAGACGTGCGCAATTTCTTGATCAACAATGCGATCGATCTGGGAGCCCCCGGGCCGGACAACGACACGGGCGCGGGCTTGTTGGTGCTAGCCGATCCACCGCCGCAGCCGACGCCCATTCCGCCGACGCCGCCATCCGGCGCGCCCACGCTCACGCTGCAGCCTACGTCCACCGCGCGCCCGATCGTCTTGGCCACGCCTCATCGCTCGAGCCTGGTCGTCAAACCCTCGGCCGATAACGGAGGAAACGGGATCGGGCTGATCATGATCGGCCTGGCTCTGGCGCTCGGGGCGGGTGCCGGCCTCATGGTGATGCGGCACGCTTCGCGCCGATCAGCGCCCACACCCGATCGGCTCAGCGCACCTCCGACGCCCAATCGATCCACCTGCCCCGCTTGCGGTTATCTGCACTCCACCGCCGATCATTTCTGCGCGCAGTGCGGACGCCCTACACGGCCTAACCAGCTCTGCACACGCTGTCAGCGCCCGCTGCGCTCCGACGTCAAATTCTGCGGCCAGTGCGGTCAGGCGACCGGCGTATAAGATTGGCGCGTTTCTGCGCTGACCCCAACACGCCATTCGACCGTAACTCAACCGAAACGCACGCGCTTAATGGGTATGTTAGAATCTAACTATCCCGCTGCGGGGTTGACAGATGACACTCGATCGCCGGTTGGAAGTCCTCCATAAAGCCTTCCCGTCGCTCAACGAAGAGACCTTGACGTTCGTGGCCTACCACGCCCGCGAGATTCGCGTCGCGCCCGGCGATCGCATTTGCGAAGAAGGCGAACCCGGCGACGCGTTCTATCTGATTTTGTCGGGCCGCGTGCAGGTCAGCAAATTCCTCGAACTCGGCACGCAGCACCTTTTGCACGAGCTCCATCCCGGCCAGTTTTTTGGCGAATTAGCGTTGTTGGAAGATGCCCCACGCATTGCCAGCGTGGATGCGCTGGAAGAAACCACGTTGTTGGCGGTTACGAAAAATGACTTCCAAGAGCTGCTCAATGCCCATCCGGAGATCGCCGTGCCGATCACGCGCGCGGTATCGGCGCGCCTGCGTGAATCCGATCAGCGCGCCATCGGCGAACTGCGCCAGAAGAACGACGAGTTAGCCCGGGCTTATCTGGCTTTGCAGGATACCATGCAGCGCAAGAGCGATTTTCTCACGGTGGTGGCGCACGAACTCCGCACCCCGCTCACGGCCATCAAAGGCTATGGTCACTTCATGCGCATGGGCACCCTGCAAGGGGAAAACCTCGATCGCGCGGTGCAGGCCATCGTCAACAACACGGATAACATCGTCCGCTTGATCAACAACATTCTCTTCCTGCAAGAGTTGGAATTGATCTCGCCGGCCTTTGAGCCCGTGGACGTGGGCACCCTGATCAATGCGATCTTGACGACGGTGCGTTCCCGCGCCGCCAGCAGCAACCTGACTTTCCAACTCGATGTGCCGCCCGATCTCCCCACGGTGTGTGCCGATCTCGACGGGTTGACGCAAGCCATCGGCGCGTTGATCGACAATGCCGTGAAGTTCAGTCCCAACGGCGGCACGATCGTCATCACAGCCACCACGGAAGACGGCCAGTTCCGCATCTCGATCCAAGACCCCGGCGTGGGCATCCCGCCCGAGCAGATGTATCACGTCTTCGATCGCTACCATCACATGGAAGCGGTAGGCGAACATCTATTCGGCGGGGTGGGGTTGGGCTTGCCGGTGGCGAAGCAAGTGATGGAACAACACAACGGCAACATCTCCGTCATCAGCGAGTTAGGCGTGGGCAGCACCTTCACGCTGACGATTCCGATCGAACGGAAGAACGGTCGGTCTTGAGACGGAGGGAGAGAGGGAATGAGAGAAAGAGAGAGAGGGAGTGAACCTAAATCACTCCCTCTCTCTGTCCCTCCGTCCCTCTATCTCTCATTCCTTCTATCGATCTTCACCCGCGCAGCACTGCATTCACTTCTTCTCTCAATTGCTTCACGATCTGCTCGCGCACCTTCGCCACTTCCTCATCCGTCAAAGTGCGATCGGCCTGATAGGTCAAGCGATACGCCAGGCTCTTCTTTCCCACGCCGATTTGCTCACCCTTGAATACGTCGAACACCTGCGCGTTCTTCAACACCGTGCCCGCGCCGGCCGTCATGATGGTAGCCTGCACCTTCTCGGCCGATACTTTATCTTCCACGATCAGCGCCAAGTCCTCGGTCATCGCCGGGAAACGTGGCACATCGGCTACACGTGTGACAGTCGGCATTGCCGCCAGCAACGCTTCAAAATCCAGTTCACCCGCCAGCACCGGCTGCTCGGGAAAATCAAAAGCTTCACGCACCTGCGGATGAATCTCACCCAGCATGCCGATGACGCGTTCACCAATCAGCAGCCGTGCCGTGCGGCCCGGATAGTACGTCGGATGCTCAAGCGGCTCGAACTTCGCGCCGGTGATGTGCAGTCCGGTGAGCACAGCTTCGATCACGCCCTTGAGATCGTAGAAATCCAGCGCCGCCCGATCGCTTTCGCGCCCACCGGCGCGCGCCCACGACTCCGGCTCGCGCGCGCCCGTCAGGACGATCGTCAAACGGCGCGGCTCATCGGGCAGCAGGCCATCCTCAGCAGCGAGATAGACCTTGTCGATCGAAAACAGCGCCACTCGATCGTGATGCCGTGCATTGCCGGAGGCGACCTCGAGCAGCTGCGCCAACAGCGTATGGCGCAAGTGCGATCGCTCCGCGCTGATGGGATTCGTTATCTGCACATACGGCCGATCGTCCGGTCGTTCGCCGGGCAGCAACTTCGCTTCCGTGCCCGGCGTGGTCATGGCCTGAATCGTGGCTTCGAACAAGCCCACCTCCACCAGCAAATCACGCACGTGTTCCTCAAACTCGAGACTCGGATTCGCGCGTTGGGGCGGCAGCTCGTCGTTCAGCGCCGTGCGCGGAATGCGATCCAAACCGTAGATGCGCGCGATCTCCTCGATGAGATCGTGCGGGCCGGTAATGTCGGTGCGGTGATCCGGTGGAAACACATCAATTTCCTCACTTCCTTCCATCCGTTCAAGTCCGATATAGGTGTCACCCTCACCCGCAATGTTGAACTCAAGCGATTCGAGGATGCGCTCAACTTCTACCAGTTCGATATTGAAACCCAAAATGCGCCGTGCTTCCGCTAGTGGCAAGTTGATGTGTTGTTCTTCAACCGGATTGGCGTAGTTATCGACGAGGCCGCTATCGATCGTGCCGCCGGCGAGTTGTTGAATCAGGTTGGCCGAGCGAATGTTGCCGCGCGGCGCCATGGCCGGATGAATGCCGCGCCCGAAGCGCGTAGCCGCTTCGCTGGGCAGCTTCATCTGCTGGGTGGTCTTGCGGATGTTGATGAAGTTGAAGTTCGCCGCCTCGATCAAGACGTTGGTCGTGTGGTCGTCGATCTCGGTTTCCAGGCCGCCCATGATGCCGCCCACGCCCACCGGGCCGAGCGCATCACAGATCATCAGGTTCTCGGGGTTCAACTCCCGATCGTTGCCATCGAGCGTGGTCATGCGTTCGCCCGGCCTGGCACGGCGCACGATGATAGTCGGCCGCGTATCGCCATGCTCGACGGCCCGCTTCATCAACTTATCGTAGTCGAAGGTGTGGATGGGCTGGCCGAGATCGAACATCACATAGTTGGATACATCGACCAGATTGCTGATCGGTCGCTGACCGGCCAGACGCAAGCGGCGCTGCACCCAGTATGGCGATGGACCGACTTTCACATCACGCACGATGGTGGCCGTAAAACGGCGGCACAAATCAGCGTCGAGAATCTCGACCTTGACGCTTTGATTCACATCCGGGCCGGTGCCGTGCAGCTCATAGGCCGGCTGCTTCAACGGCTGTCCCGTCAATGCGGCGACCTCACGCGCTACGCCGAGAATCGACGCGGCCCGCGCGACGTTGGGCAACACCGAAATCTCCAACACTGCATCACCCAGAGTGTCGGCGGCGGGCACGCCCACCGGTGCATCGTCGTCGAGGATGATGATCCCTTCGTGTTCGTCGCTGAGGCCGAGTTCCTTCTCGGAGCACACCATCGAATCGCTTTTCACGCCGCGCAGCTTGGCGGGCTTCAGCGTCATCTTCACTTTGCCCGCTTGATGGCCGTCGTACAACACCGAACCTTCTTTGGCGAAAATCACCTTCGGGCCATTCGCTAAACGCCCCTGCCCTTTGAGGTGGAAGATGTTCGGCGCGCCCGTCACTACTTGATGCAGCGTCGCGTCTGGACGCGCCGCGCCGCCGTAATCCACGTCGGCCAACACCAGTCGATCGGCGTTAGGATGCGCCCTCACCTCGACGATCTGCGCCGTGACGATCTTCTCGCGATCCCAGACGAGATCAGAACCCGGCACGCCGTAATACTCGATGTGCTCCACCTCCATCCCGGCCAACGTCAACCGATTGGCGAGTTCCTCGATCGAGATGGTGATGTCCACGTAATCTTTGAGCCAACTAATAGGGACTTTCATGACTTACCTCGTTTCATGGAACATGATAGGTGTTCAACAGAATTGCGTTGTCAGGCCAAGCCGCTCCGTCGGCCTGTGTTGCCGATAAGCGCTCGCCGCTCGCCAGACGGTACATTCCGACTTGCAGCCGATAATCGCCGCCGGACAAATCGGCGGGAAGTGTCAATTCATAGGTATCACTCACCTGCTCGCCTTCATCCCAGTAACTCGTAGGATACTGCCCCAGTTGCGGCTGGCTGTCGGCCTGTGCTACCACATCGCCTGCCGGCCCCAGCAAGTGAACGAACACCGTGTAATCATCAACAGGTGGCCGCGCGGCACGCCAATACAAAGTCAGAGTGACGGGCGTTGACGCCTTAATGCTGGCTGGTGCATCAAGTCCCTTCAACTCCAGATCATCGCCCAGGCGCGCTTCGATTTGCTGCTGTGGCTGAACAGCGGTCGTCGATCCGCGCAGTTTGACTTGACCCAGCTCAAGGTAGCGGCCGAGTGCTTCACCGTTTTCAACGCCCTCGATCAGTTCGCGTCCTTTGCCGATCGGATATAGCGACAGATAAGCCGTTGCCAGTAGCGGCTGCGCTTGCGCTGAAACAGGCACGCGCAAGCGATCGTGCAGGATTTCGCCGGGCCGCCAGAGGGTCGTCGGAGAACGTCCTGCGAACGGCATGGCATCCACGACGGCCGGTGTGCGCCCGGCCCGATCGACCAGCGTAATGCGCGCAATGTAATCGGTCGTGGGCTGCTTCATGCTCGTCCAGTAAAGATCGATCGCCAATTCGCCGGGCGTGTTCAACCGATCGGGTGTGAGCTGGAACCCGCGCAGCTCGAGCTCGCCACCCAGTTCAATCGCGCGCGCATTGGGAATCGCCGCGTCAGACGACAAGGCCAACGGTTGAGCATATGCCGGCTGAATCACGACCCACGGTGTCGCCACGGCACACACGAACAACCCACCGATTGCGATCGGCGCCAGCGAAAAGCGCCGCCACGTCAAACGAGTCAGGCCAATCGCCAGCAGCACCGCGAGGCCGCTCAACACTGGAAACAACAAGCGGCCCTGATCGGTTGCTGTCAAGAGGCGCATCCATTGCAACAAGCTGATGAAAGCAGCTATGACCCAGACGCCGATAATTCCCGCCTGAAGCAATACCCTGAACGAACGTTGCCGCAGCTGCGTCCAGAGCCAGAGACCCAGCCCCAGCACTGCCGCCAATAACAGCAGGTTGAAAAACACGTAGAACCCGTCCGCGCCGCGAAAGCCGTAACCGATGTTCAACCAGAATGAAGTGAGTAAGCCCGTGCTATAAGCCAGCACCTGATCCCAGCTCAGTGATTGAGTGCGTTGCAGGCCACCTACCATGTTCAACATCGGCTGCCACGCCAGCCAATCCTGATAGCGAATTTGATTGAGTACGAACCACCAGCCTGCCACCAGAGCAGCCAGCACAGCGATCAGCAGGCCGTCGATCAATGCGCGCCGCCACTGTTGTCGAAGCGGCCAATGCATGATCAGCAAACCTAACCCGATGGGTACAGCCAGCACCACATTGTTCAACTTGGTCAGGATCGCAAGTCCCCACAATGCGCCCAGCACTATCGGCCACCGTGCGCCGCGTGTGGTCCGCTGGAAGCCTCGGGACAACCACCAGATGGTCAGACCGGCCAGGCAGGCGGCGGGCACATCGTTGCTGATGACCGAGCTCATGAATACGAACTGCGGATTGAAAGCGACGAGCGCCGCAGCGATCAACGCAGCCCGCGGCCACACGCTCTGCGCCAGGCCGTAAGCTGCCAGGATCACGCCGACACCGAAGATGGTCGTGATCAACCGCGCGAGATGCACGGCTGCCGTAGTGCCAGCATATGGAAACATTTCCGCGGCCGTGTGAACATGCACGAGATTCGAATAGCCTGCTTGATAACCGGGATTGAGTGGCGCGGTCTCGTGCGGTTCACCGCCGTTCATCAAGCCCACCACCGGGCTAATGAAGTAGTAATACGACGGCGTCTGCCAGATTTCATGTCCTGCTGCGCCAGCATCCTTGACGAGATCAGGGTACGTTTGCCCGGATGCCAACCAGCGCGCAAAGCGGTAGTGATCGGCCTCATCCGGCGCTTCGAACAGAGGCAGCATCACATTGTAGGTGACGGACAACGCCACAAATACGACCAGGATGCCGCCCAGCAGACGACGATCACGAAGGTTGTGTGCCACTGTAAGGTCTCCCTAACACATGAGATCGCCTGTATCGTCTTTACGCTTGGTCTAAAACTGCTCCAGGAACCTGAGATCATTGCCCCAGAAATAACGGATGTCGCTGATGCCCCACCTCAACATGGCGATGCGTTCCGGCCCCATGCCAAAGGCGAAGCCGCTGTACACCGCCGGATCATAGCCGCCGTTCTTCAGCACCGTCGGATGCACCATGCCCGCCCCCGCAATTTCCAACCAGCCGGTGTGCTTGCACACGCCGCAGCCGGTGCCGCCGCAATTGGCACAGCTCACGTCCACTTCCACGCTCGGTTCTGTGAACGGGAAGTAAGAAGCGCGGAAGCGCGTTTTACGATCGGGACCGAAGATGCGCCGGTTGAACTCGCTCATCGTGCCGAGCAGATCGCTCAGGCGAATGTTCTTACCCACGGCCAACCCTTCCATCTGCAAGAACTGAATCCCTTTCGAAGCGCTGATCTGTTCGTAGCGATAGCACATGCCAGGCAGAATCACGCGGATGGGCTGCGGGCAATATTCGCGCATGGCGTGAATCTGTCCCGGCGACGTGTGCGTACGCAAGATCACGCCGGGCGTTGTGGTATAGAACGTATCCCACATATCACGCGCCGGATGATGCTGTGGAATGTTCAACAGTTCGAAGTTGTACTCGTCCGTTTCCACGTCGCGTGACCGATAAACCTGAAAGCCCATCTCGGCCCAGATGGCGTAAATCTCGCGCAGGATTTGCGTATGCGGATGCAGGCGGCCGCGCGACTGAGGCCGGCCCGGCAGCGTCACGTCGAGCGCACCCGCCGTCAGGCTGTGCTGCAATTCCGCCTTGCGGATCGCCTCCACCCGATCGGCATACGCAGCCTCTAAGGCCTTCTTCACCTCGTTGCCGCGCTTGCCGATGGCCGGGCGTTCCTCATGCGACAACTTGCCCAGATCGCCCAAGATCGTCATCAGCGGCGACTTCTTGCCGAGATACATCGTGTGCCAGTTTTCAAGCGCGTCTTTGCTGTTGGCCGACTGCAAAGCGGCCAGTGCTTCTTGTTCGATGGAATTTAGTCTCTCAAGCATGGTTGTTACTTAACCTCCTCACACGAGCTAATTGCTTGTCCTTCATATTCACAAGTAATTGTCTTGCCGTTCGACAAATGTGCCTTCACGTTATATGAAACATAGCCACATTGATATTCATCATATGGCGGCGTTTCAACCTGAAAATCTCCAGGGGCGTTTATCATCCATTGTTGTACTTCTTTCCATGCACTCAGTGACGGCTTATCCGTATATGGCCTCGTTCCTGTCAAATCTTGAGGTAGATCGCCTATTGGATGCTTTTTAGCGGCCTCCAAAACTACTTTCAAATCCTCTGCCGCACGCTCTTGAGGCCACGGCATCTTGTCAACTGCACTACAATACTCTAGGGTCCTATTGTAGAAAGAACGTAACTATTCAGCCTTAACGAATTT
>PMCF01000017.1 GCA_003154115.1 Anaerolineae bacterium | reverse complement strand
ATCCGGCGGAGTGATGGCACGACCGCGGCCGAGCGATTCTTTGGCGCTAAGCCCAAAGACCTCTTGGCTTGGATCCTGGAGCGGGTGGATCTGCCAGGCTGGTCGGCGCAAAAACGATCCCAGCCGCAGCCGAAGGCCTACTTGCTCCTAGTTGCCACTTGAGCCTATGGCCGAAACGAAAATCATCGCCATGATTTGCAACGCGCTGTCGATCGGACGTGAGACCGCCGGGTTTGCTGGAAGCGGATCATTTCAATATTGGGGACCAATTGCGCTGGCTAGGACACACAGCCGCTCCACGTCGAGACAGTCGGCACAGGCCGGCCGTGTGTTTTCGCTGCAACTGACAGACGTCTCGTGATTTGCCCCCAACCTATATCCCGCGTCAGCGCGTCAGCCGTACCGAACCAGTCAATTGACTGGTTACGCTTTGACGAGACCCGTTACACCCAAACAGCGACAGCGCTCTGGTTTATGTGTAACCAGTCAATTGACTGGTCCAACCCTCTACACTACATCCAAAAGTTCGGCCTGCCTATTGCCTTTGCTCCGTCGTTTTCAGGCTATATGACAGTTGTCAAGATTCGAGGGCGACCAACTGAACGGATACCACAGAGCTTACTCCGGCGTATAGTGTTACGGGCCGAGACCTTTGATAGTGATCACCTAAACCTAGAATTCAACCATTGCGCACCGGTAAATGCCGCGTCAGCGGCATTTGTGTTATCGCCTGTCAGGCTTATCCCCGAAACTGTCACAGCTTTGAGACATTTTTGGCCTGAAATTCTGCTAGACTCCCCGTGACCGCTGGTGCCGGCCCAGGTGTTCGGTTACGCCCGAATGTGCCCGTGACGGCTGTTTCTGTGGAAACATGATGGCGCTGTTCGCGCGTTTGCACGGATGGAGGACCCATGAATTTTGAGTTTCCTAGCGACATTATTCCGCCAGATGTACGGCTTAGCCAGATTTGGCCCGCCGCAGAAGGATGGCGGGTCGCCCGTAAGTTCAGCAAAGATCGCAAGCCTACCTGGGAGATTAATCCGATTATTGCCTGGGCTTTGGTGGAAACATCTCACGGGCAAAATCTAACGAGTATCAGTGTCACCCCGGAAGCAATTGAACTCGAAGATACGGTGACGTTCCTGGGGTACCTGAGGCCAGGCGAAATAGAAGATGACGCGGTCCTCATGGCGAAGGCGATCGAGTTGGATGAGCATTGGAAAAAGCGTTTAGGAGGGACTCGACTTACACAGGGGGCCGATGATGAGGAGCTAGCCGCTGAAGAGCTGACCGCTGAGGAGATCGACCGTTGGGAGGCCGATTTCGTCGTTTCGTTGCACGCTCTCAATCTGCCCCAACGTATTGAGGCTCGTCTAGTAAGACATCTCCGCAGCGTTTCCCACAGAGTTAATCCCCGCCCTGAATTTGTCGCGAAATGGATCAAGCCCGATATCGGCCTCTGCACGCCAGCCCGCCTTTATTCATTTGACGAATGGTGTCAGCGCGTGGCGACGATCGGAAGTGAGTGCATTCCGCGCTGTTACCTCACCCTGCAGCAACGAGCCGACCTGATCGCGCACGCCAGAGCCTATCTCGAGTCCCTATCCCCATCAAGTGAGTAACGGTCCATGATTCAAATTGCCGTAACGGCCGAAGGAAACTATATCGTCCAACTGACACCGCTTGAATATCAGCGCCTGTGCGACCAGCCCCCGGAAGTCGCCGACAGACTTGAACCGCCGTTGAGTCCGATCCAGATGGAGGTCTGGCTGCACAATTTTGAGATTGATCTCGCTCGGCTGAATTTGCTCCCGCGTATCTACGCGGCCATCGTGCACGACGCTGGTCGCATCGTGTCAAATCCGGCGACTTCTCGCTATCCCAGAGATGCGAGTGCGCTGTTTGTAGCCCGCTGGACGTACACACGGAAGCGGCCGCACGTCGCGCGCTTCTATTCCTTCGGCGAGTGGTGTTTGCGCATGATACGCCCTGATGCTGAAATGTTTTTCTCTGCATTGAGTTGCCGGAAAGCAGACTGTTTCACTCTGGTGTCGGCGATTAAGGAGTTTCTTGAGCGGCAGAGTATTGCGCCAGACGACAGCCAGGCGAATTGAGGCGTTGACCGACCCACAACCCGTGATGGTTATCAACGACCATCACGGGTTGTGGGTGAACTCGGTGTCGATGCGCATCTGACCATTTGAAAGGATCGCTTTGTCCGTGAGAATCTTTAGCACTTATCGGCGTACACGACTGGCCCCGTATACTCATGTTGTCGAGATTCCCAGTGAAGAAATGTCTAGCTGGCGTGCGTTACCCAATTTCCCGATCGACCTGGGGAGAGCTCGGAAAGCCAGGCGAAGCAATCGCTGGTTACTCAAATTGACCTCGCAAGAGTTGACACAGATGGCTGAATTCTCAGGTGATCCGCAGTACCACATCGCGCGGTGGCACGTCTACCTGGCCGGCGCGGAGTATCGACTGCCATCAGGTGTCGTCAATCGTGTCTTAGGAGCACTGGACTGCTATCCGTATGAGTTGACACTGGATCAGTTCCGCGATCTGCTGGCGGTGTGCCGCCCCAGGCATTTTGGAGTCGGCCAGACCGGGCTGGATCATCTGCGTCGAGTGTTTTTGGGGTCACCTGATTTGACTCGGGCAAGCACTGGCAGCCAACGCGCGTGAGAGAGACTCGAGCATGCTGAACTTTCTCTTGGCTATTGCCCTCAGTGTTCTGTGGTTGGCCGTGTTGTACAGCGACCTGCGTTATCGGCGTGTGACGATCCCCGTGTTGCTCGCATTGTTGATCGTATCATTGATCGGTCGGCCCTGGCCGTGGTGGCTCATCACCGGCGCGATGATCTTGCTGCCGCGTCGGTGGACTATAAGTTTGGTGCCGATCGGATTGGGAGCGGGCTTGCTGCTCAATGATCTGGCTCCCGGCATGGCCATAGTGGTGGGTATCTGGGCCTGGGTCATGAAGTGGTGGGCCGGTGCGGATGCGATCGTGCTCGTCGCGCTAACATTGCGATCGGGCTGGGCTGGATTAGTCGCGGGCCTGGCCGTCATGTTGGTAGCGGCCGTTGTTCTCTTTCTAAAACGGCGGCAATCACCGGCGACGTTGTTGCTCGCGCTCCATGAGGCTGTCCATGTGCAGTCCCGCGATACCGTTGTGATCCCTACTGAATCGGAGTTGCCGGCGGCCGCGGTGTTGGCTGTGGTCGGGATCGGATTGGACCTCGTGTGGCTGTTCGAGGTGTTGGGAGGTTTGAGATGACAATTTGGAACGAAAACATCGCCGTGTTCAAAGTGACTTGGCGGGGCCCCACTTACCGTGATGATCAAGCCTCTCTATTTGTCGCAGAGGACGATTTTGAATCAGCGTTGTCAGACATCAGGGAGTGTTTTGCGGAGATCGAGGCAGAAATACTTGGAGTGGAGCGTCTAGGTATGGCTACAGCCAATCCGGAAAGACTTGCCGGCGGCTTGTCTGTGGACGATCCGGCCTATACGACTTTGATGCGAGCCCTCGCAGCAAGCACCCCGGAGGATAAATCGGCTGATCGCGTTGCCAGCGACGAGCGCGGCGGCAACCATCCGCCGGCCGTTAGCCATATCCTAAAGATGCTGTTGGAAATGGATAGCGAGATGCAAAGAGATTGCGAGGCAATCGTGCGCGCTGTTCACCAACAACACACAGGTTCCACTGGGTTCTGGCGGGAGTGGAGAAAATTCTTTATAAAACTGGATGCGTTTCTCGAACTCAAAGAAGAGGATAAGGGTTTTCTCCAGCGCTTCGCGCGACTCTTCCACAAATGGGAGAAAGATCATGCGGGACAGAAACTATCTCAGCGTGACGAGGATCTGTTAAGAGAAAAGGTGTGGGCCATTACGGATCAGGCTGCGGCACGAAAAGCGGCAAAAGGTGCGGCTGGCGACTCTGCGAGCGACGTTAAGGCGTCAGGGTGAAGCTGCGGCTCACCACCCATATTCCGATTGAATCGGAGTTGCCGGCGGCTGCTGTGTTCGCGGTAGCCGGGATCGGGTTGAACCTCGTGTGGCTGATCGGGATGCTGACAAAATAGAATGATGGATAAACATACGGATTTTGTAATCTGGTTGGCGCAAATGCAGGCCGAACGCCATTGGTCGCAGTCTGAATTAGCGCGGCGTGGTGGCTTCACCTCAACAGCCATCAACAAGATACTACATCGAGAACGGCTGCCGGGCGTAGATATCTGCAAAGGTATCGCGCGGGCACTTGGCAGTCGCGACGTGGATGTTATGAGACGGGCTGGCCTTATTGATCCCGACGAACGCAGCGTTGCCTATTCGCCTGCTATCCGCCGGGTTATCGAGTTGATGCTGAACATGGACGACGAAGCGCAACTGGATTGCGCCGCAGTAGTGAGCGCCATCGGACGCCGGCGCACCGACCCGGACTGGAGGCCATAAATGATGCGCTGGCTACAACAACAGTGGCACGCCTGGCGAGAAGTTACCTCGATGGTAAGCAAATTTCACCGTCTGAGCGACGCGGATCAGGTGTATATGCTGGAATACGTGAAACTCGTTAAACAATGGCACAAAAACCATCCAGGAAAAAACTTGTCCCGGGGTGATGCCGCTGAGTTGAGATTAGCGGCGCGCCGTGTGGTTGGAGATCGGCCTTGATGTTCGATAGACTACGCCGCTGGCGGCGCGCCGCCAACGATAGATGGCTCAATCTCATTGTCGCGATGGCGGAGAAACTTCCATCAGGCGATCGGGAAGATGTCGAATCCCAGGTGTACTACCGGCACGCCCGTCGATACGGCGTTGAGCCGCTTCCCCTCAATCTCTTTAACCGCTTCTGTCAGCTGAGCGTGCCCAATCAAGATATCGCCTGGCGCTGGATCGCCGCGCTGGCGGAACGCACGTTGCGGGCGGAGGGTTTGCGTCGAGCGATTGATGCGGAAAGCGCCGAGCGGGACTGGATAGATCTGTATGATCAACTGACCGTCAAGGATCGTCAGGCGATAATGGACCGCAGTAGATTGGTCCAACAGGTTGTCCAACAGCAAGGTGAACGCGCGGGAAATCTGTTGTCGACTCTTTTCCTGTTCGAGTTCGATCGCAACGGCCTGGTACAAATCTCTCGCCTGCTGAATGAACTCAGTGGTTCCGAGCAGATCGTGTCGCCGGAAGACCAGGTGGAGCATCTCACGTGATCCATTACTTTTTCAAGCTGTTAGGAAATTGGTTACCTTACCTGCCACTGTTGGGTATCATCGTTCTCTTCTATGCCATTCTGTATCTGCCGCCCGGCGCCGCATTCATCGTCCTGGTACTGGATGCTCTTTTCCTGAGCCTGGTGGCGTGGTACTGGTGGCTGGCGCGGCAAACCCTGATCGAGATTACCCTCCGGCCGGCCGCTCCCGTATCTGGGCGGATCGAGCGCTCGCAGGTGTTTGTGGCGCGGGCGGGACTGGCGCAATTAGAAGCGGCCTTTCAGCAGGCTGGCCTCGTCATGCAGATTGAGCAGATCGTTGATCTGCGCGACGAGGGTCTCGCGTTCGTGTGCGCCGCTTGCGAAGATGTACTGGGTGTACTGCAGGAAGGTGGTCGTCTTATTGT
>PMCF01000362.1 GCA_003154115.1 Anaerolineae bacterium | reverse complement strand
GTTCAACATGTTAGCGAACACTACAGATTTAAGCAATTTGGGCCATATGACAAAAATCAACCCCGCAAGTCTTTCTTTCGATGCGTGATTCTGTACCCTAGAACGGCTAGCGTAGAAATGCGCAAGATTAAAACAGCTCTTGTATCGGGGATGTTTTTCTTCAAGGGCTTCAAGGCATTCTCTAGGGGCGTAACCATCAGCGCGCTTGAGGAAATACCGCTCGACTGTACGCCAGACGAACCACTTGACAAACAGGCAAATGCTTACAGGAAAGCAATTCGTGATTTGCCTAGTGACGCCACACCTGATTTGATAATCGCTTTGATTCCACACACTCCCCGGTATCTGCTCGATACGCCGTATTACACCGCAAAGATTGAAGCGAGCGCGCGAGGCATTCCATGTCAACTGCTAACACTAGAGCGATTGCGGACCGATGAAAGCCTGAAGTGGTCGTTGGCTAACATCGGGCTACAGATATATGCGAAGTTGGGAAATGTGCCTTGGGTAGTAGAAACGCCAGATTCACCTAATGATATGATAGTAGGTATTGGCCGTAGGGAGGTGCGTGCGGGCAGAATTGGTGCTCTGAAGCGTTACATGGGCTTTACGACCGCTTACAAGAATAACGGCGCATTTCTTACGTTTCAGGGTCTAGCTCCAGTAGGGTCAGAGGACGACTACTGCAGTCAACTATCAAATGCAGTTGAGTCGGCCTTGCGCCAATTTCAGTTAACGTCAAAGAAGTGCCCTGATCGCGTGGTGTTCCATTCGTTTAAGAAAATTGGAGATCAGGAGATAACAGCGCTAGAGGAAGGAATCTCTAACGCTACTGACAAAGCAACTGTATTGCCGTATGCGCTTGTTCATATTGATGAGTTCGGTAACTTCCTCCTCTTCGACGGTGATCACAAGACCTACCTACCATCGTCAGGTTATGCTGTTGGACTCGGGGCTCTTCAGGGCTTGCTGATGACAGAAGGTAATGAAAGATACGAACGGCGCAAAATGGGTTTTCCCACTCCATTAATTGTGCGCTTAGATCAGCGATCAAAACTAGGCGAGACCAATCACGCCCAAGTTTTCTCCGATCTGCTCTATCAAGTCTTCTCTCTGAGTAAGGTTAACTGGCGCGGGTTTAACGCAGCGGCGATTCCTGTCACTTTGAACTACTCGCGTCTAATAGCTGATCTGGTTGCAAGCTGTCGTGACACGGACCTTTGGGCTCAAATATCAGAGGCGACCGGACTTAGAAATAAAGCTTGGTTCCTATGAACAACGCGCTCGATTCACTCGATCTCAGAGCGTTGCACGATCAAGTCCACGCACTAGTCCTTTCGAGGCGGCGAGATGTCGGATTCTGGGAAGGGCCGTTCGAGACTGCTTGGGTCGGATATGTGTTTTCGCGCCACGCTCCAGAAAACCAATCGCCCCATGTACTTAACTCCATAAAGGGCGAATTGTTAGGCGACAAACGTATTCAATCCATTGCCAAGCCATATGACTTAGCCGCATGCTACATGGCAGCCGCATTTTTGAAAAGGGCTGGATCGACTGATGGCAGTGTGGAATACATTCAGATGGCAAATGCGTTTGCTGATACTCTGGCTGGTGTACCGAACTGGGATGACCGTTTTCATTTCTACAGCACACCAGAATATGTGTATGCAGCCGCACTCATTGCGCACCAGGGCAGTGTTCCAGTTTCAAGTGCGGTTTTTGCCGCACTCGAGCGCGCGCTTGATCAGTTTGTATCTAGTGGCTGGCATGCGAACCCATATGTATTTGCTTTGGTTGGAACTGCCTCATTATGGCTTCGCGATCTAAGCGAAGCCGAGTGTCTAAATATGGCTAAATTTGCCGACCTTCTGATGGATAGTGCAGACGAAAGTGGACTTGCTACACTGTGGTTCATGGAAGAAAACTGGGAAACACTCCGGCACAAGATCAGCCGTGATGAAGAGTTCGTTGCGACGTTGGACAGCAAATTCGTTGAATACCGCACTCGTATGATTAGAGCTTACCCAAGTTTTTCACTTGAACCATTATTTGACTTTAGTCTAACGGAATCACAGCGGCTAGAACATGTGGCAGAGGAGCGGATTGTCAGCACGATTGAACTTCTCATGCTCGATGAGGTTGCTGAAAAGCATTCGATCTCTTCGGTCGTGGTAACGCGCGCGGAATGGGATCGAAGAGAAGCCATCACCACCCTACTCGATGGTTATCGAGCGAGAGTAGACGCAGCTTTAAGGGCGATAGGGCTCGAGGCTAATTTGTCTGCTGTCTACGATAACCTTTCTTCTGACAATCCTGCAAATTGGTCGCTTGCAGCTTTCGGGTGCCGACAAGTTCTTTACGAGCTTGCAGATCGACTACTTCAAGTGCCCGATAAAGAGTATCCACACTTAAAAGACAAGGATCACAAACCGATTTCTTTGGCTAAGGATCGGGAGAAGAATCGACTGCAGGCTTATTTGCATCAACTTGGTTTTTGGCGTGACAAGGAATTAGTAAAGGCTCACTTCGACTATCTCGACTCGCTGATGCGTAAGCTAATTGACGAGGCCAGTGCGACCGGAAAGCGTAATGCAACGTACGACGAAGCAGTTGCCTGTGTCCTAAATACCTATTTATTCTTAGGTGAGCTTGAACGACTGACGAAATTCGAGATAGTAACTGACATTAAGCAGTGACTGAATGACACTCACCCTCCCTCCCACCGAACTCACTTTCACCGGCCCGGCACTGCCGGAGTCCTTCATCCAGCACGAGTTGGAACGCGCGCTGGGGAAGGCGCTGCTGACTGCCAAAGACGCCGAGGGCGGATGGAAGGCGCTGCTCAAGTCACTGCGCGAGCCGCTGACGAGCGCCGGATCGATCCGCGTGCGCAATGTGGTGACCAATCCGCTGATGAAAGCGCTGGGCTATGCGGATATGATCACCGCCGAGGATGTCCGCACGCGCGAGGGTGATGAGCCGGGCGGCATGCTGTTGCAATCGGGTGACGTGAAGTTGCGGGTATGGGCCGTGGCTTATGAAGACGATCTCGATGCGCCGTCGAAGCGCGGGCAGAACTATCGGTTTTCGCCGGGCCGCGTGGCGGAGCGTGTGCTGCTGGCCACAGGCGAACGCATCGGCTTGTTGACGAACGGCCTCGAACTGCGGCTGATCTTTTCCGATCCGGCGCGACGAGCGTCGTTCGCGTCGTTCTCGCTCAGTCAGTGGAAGCAATATCGTTACTACGATCCCGTGCCGGATGCGTTCCGCGTGCTGATCGCGTTGGCGCAGGCGGACACTCAGCGCGATGCACGGCTGCAAGACGTGATCGAGCAGGCGCGCTTGAAGCAAGGTCAGGTCACGAAGGATCTGCGCGTGCAGGCGCGCAAGGCGGTCGAGGCGTTCGTGCAAAGCGTGCTCGATCATCCAGCCAATCGGGAGATTCTTCGCGACTACGTCGCTCGGAATGACACCTTAGCGAAGCAGTTGTGGCGCGAGGCGCTGACGATGATCTATCGGATGTTGTTCATCTTGCGCGGCGAGTCGGGCGGACGCGAGACGCCGCCGTTTTCGTTCGCCAGCACCAGCCTGTGGCGCAATACGTATTCGCCCAGCAATGCGCAGCCGGGCAATCTGGCGTGGGTGGCGCAGCAGGTGCGCGAAGAGGGCCTGTCGTCGGGCGAGTTCCTCGAAGCGGGACTGCGCGCGATTTTCAAGGCGTTCGAGCACGGCCTCAATGCGACCGAGTTGCACATCGCGCCGTTGGGCGGGGCGTTGTTCGGCGCGGAATCGACGCCGCTGCTCGATCGGTTGAAGTGGGGCGAGCACGGCTGCGCGGAGTTGATCGATAACCTGTTGCGCGCGCCGCGCGGCAAGGGGCAAGGCCGATCGCTCGTGCGGCTGTCCTATCGCGATCTCGGTGTCGAAGAACTGGGCCGCGTCTATGAGGCGCTGCTCGAACTGGAACCGGGCATCTCGGCGGAAGCGATGGTGCGGCTGAGGAGAGCGAAACTTGAGGTAGTGGTACCGCTTGAACAAGGCGATAAGTATCGACCGAAGGATGAAACCGGAAGGATGAAGGATGAAGCAATCGTGGAAGAGGAAGACTCGATCGAGGATGAAGAACAATCGGATGTAAGCAGTACGAAATCAAAGATCGAATGGATCGAGGCGATAGCGCCCGATCAATTTTATCTGCGCGTGGGGCTGGGGCGGAAATCATCGGGCGGGCATTACACGCCGGATACGTTCGTGCGCTTTCTGGTGCAGGAGACGCTCGGCCCGTTGATCGAGGCGCTCAGCCCGAAAGACGATCCGCAGCCGCTGGCGATCTTGCGCTTGAACGTGCTCGATGGCGCGATGGGCTCGGGCCACATCCTGATCGGCGCGTGTCGCTTCATGGGCGAACGGTTGTATGAAGCGTGCGTGGCCTGCGCCGAGCGCGGTCTATGGGAGCGCATCCCCGTGGAGGTAGCGCCGTATCTGCCGGGCCGCCGGCCGGAAGGTGCAAGCGAAGCGGGCCTCAGCGCCGAGAAAGCGCGGGCGATGTGCAAGCGGCTGGTGGCAGTGCATTGCCTGTACGGCGTGGACAAGAATCCGCTGGCGATGAGTCTGGCGAAGGTGAGTCTGTGGCTGGAGAGTTTCGCCGAGGGCCTGCCGCTGACGTTTCTCGATCACCGGCTGGTGTGCGGCGATTCGCTGCTGGGGCCGATCAATTTGTTTGGCGATGCGGCGAACACGACCGCCGGGGCAACCGGCGCAGCCGCCGACAGTCCGATGACGCCGCCGTATGCGACGACGCCGATCGATCTGGCGCTGGCGCAGGGCGTGAAAGCGCAGCTGCGCGACCGCCTGGGCGTGGCGCTGCAACGGGTGCGCGACCTCGATGCGACGGTGGGCACGGATGAAGCCGACATCGCGGCCAAGCACAACGCCAAGCGCGACCTCGATGCGGCGCTGCAACCGTTTATCGATCTGTGTGTGGCGTGGAGCGGCGGCATCATGCTGGGGCCGGAGCACGTCGATGAAGACGGCTACCGCGAAGCGATGCAGTTAGTGGCGACTGGTGCGTGGCCGATCGATCCGCTCGCCGACGACGGCCCGTTGACCGCCGGATTCCGAACCATGCTGCACAAAGGCCGCGACGCAGGTGTGTTGGTTTATCCGCTGGTTTTCCCCGAAGTATTCTTCCCCATGGGTGATGTCGATCGCATGGAAGGGTTCGATGTGGAGGTCATGAATCCACCATGGGACAAGGTGCGCCCATTTGCGAAAGAATTTTTTGCGTCCTATGATTTCGAAATCATCGCGGCCCCAACCAAGCGCGAAAGAAGCGCTACTGAAAAGCGGCTCAAAAGCGACGTAAGAATTTTGGAAGCCCATAGACTATACGAGGCAGAGTTCGAGCATCAACATAGAATCCATGACCTGCTATACCATTGGCAAGTTGTAGAAATCGAAGGTGAAAAAACTACTGGCGATCCGGATTTGGCAAAATTGTTCTTAGAACGCTGTACGCAGATAGTCAGGCATGCTGGCATTATCGGCATCGTGATTCCATCAGCATTTCATGCAAACGAAGGTGCAACCGGAATCCGGCGACTCTATCTTGAGAAGACAGATCTGCGGTATTGCTATTCCTACGAAAATCGCAGAAAGCTTTTTGAAATAGATTCGAGGTTCAAATTTGCTCTGTTAGTAAGTCAAGTTGGCGCGCCCAGCACAGAGGTTCGTTGTGGATTCTATCTTCATGATGATGAATGGTTGTTTAGTCCAGAGCGAGAGTCTGAATCTCTGCCGTATAGCATTGATTTTATACGTCGAACCGGAGGTGAACATCTAACGTTCTTGGAACTGCGCACGAAATATGATCTGGCAATCGCAGAGAATTGTTATACCAAAGGACGACTATTCGGAAACATTTGCAACGATACAGGGCTACGCTTTGGGCGCGAGATTCATATGACCGACGACGCTCACCGGTTGACCACAACAGCCCAATTGTTACAGGATGGTGAGGACCCACGTGCTCCGCAGGTCGCGCGCAAGATATTCCAGTCGGGTTACCTTGTAGTGCATGAAGGAAAAACGTTTCATCAATTTACTGATTTGTGGGACGAACGCCCAAGATATCTCATTGCGCTCAAAGATATTGCGAACAAGCCAACATGGCTTGAGCAACCAAAATACTACCGGGCAATTTTCCGCGACATAGCTTCGGCTACAAACGAGCAGACTACCATTTGCGCTATAGTGCCACCGGGAGTTTTATGCGGTAAGGGCAATATTGAACGCGACGTTCAAAGTCGTTCCAATGCTGCCATGTTAGAAGTAGTAGCCGCAGTCAACACTTTTGGCTTTGATTTCATGGCGCGTCTGAAAGTCCAGTCAACGCTGAATCTGTTTATTCTAAATTCAATACCTTTTCCGGTTGTGGTAGGCTCACACGCGTTTCTTACTCATTCAACTCTTCGTCTCAGCTATAACCACGCAGGCTTTGATTCGTTGTGGGCGGAGCAACTCGGCGACGAATGGCGCGAGGGGACACCTCGGCACACGTGGCCGGTGCTGGCCGGCGATGACGCTCGCTGGGAAGTGCGGGCGGCCATCGATGCCGTCGTCGCGCAGGCGTATGGCCTCTCGCGGGAGCAATACACGCACGTCCTCTCGACGTTCAGCCACAAGAGTTATCCCTCCGCGCCAAAGGTGTGCCTCGCCAAGTTTGATGAGTTGACGGCGGTCGGCCTCGAAGCGTTCACGCGGAAGTACGATCCGTACTGGGATGTGCCGCTGGTGGAATCGCTGCCGAGGCCGGTGATTGAGTTGCCTAACCTCACCCCCGGCGAGGGGCGCGTCATGGCGGAGGGCAAGGTTGGATACGGGGCGATGGATATGTTTGGGAATCCCCTCCAGACGGATTTGTTTGGGGAGGTGGTGACATCGACGAAGAAGCGGGGGAGAAAGAAATGAACGGTATGATGTAAGCAGCGTGGAATCGAGAGTATGTGTTGGTCGCCATCAACACGCCTACAACGAATCCGTTGAGTCACGCAATCGGAACAGTGATCCTTCGAGGAGCTACACTTCATGAGAACTCGATTCTTTGTAATCATCGCCATTATCATTGGTTTTGTTTTCTTTGCTCTACCCGTCTCAAGTCGAATTGACGCGAGCAATGGAAGCACGTCGCGTCCAGTAATTTCTCCATTGCCGAGCGAAGTCGGGCTACTATCGGCATTGACAATGCCTGCTTCGCCACAAGACTCGGCGGTTACCGTTGCGGCAGGAAATGCTAATACTTGTGTGATCACCGCAGGCGGCGGCGCAAAATGCTGGGGCTGGAACGACCGCGGCCAGCTGGGCGATGGTACCACTACCGACCGCTGGACGCCGGTTGACGTGAGCGGCCTGAGTAGCGGTATAGCCGCCATAGCAGCAGCTGGTGTTCACACCTGCGCACTCACTAATGGCGGCGGAGTGAAGTGTTGGGGAGATAACATAGTCGGTCAACTAGGTGACGGCACCACCATTGAGCGACATACCCCGGTGAATGTGAGCGGCCTCGGTAGTGGCGTGGTCGCTATCGCAACGGGAGGTAGGCACACTTGCGCACTAACCAGCGGCGGCGGAGTGAAATGCTGGGGATACAACGGTCAGGGCGAACTAGGCGACGGCACCACCATTGAGCGACATATACCGGTGGATGTAGTAGGCTTGACCAGTGGCGTCGCCGCCATCGCGACGAGAGAAGGTAACCACACCTGCGCATTGACCACCAGCGGCCGGGTGAAATGCTGGGGAATCAACTTCTACGGTGAATTAGGCGACGGCACGACCAATGATCGATATACGCCAGTGGATGTAGTGGACTTGACCAGTGGCGTCACCGCCATTGCGGCGGGAGGTACTCACACTTGCGCACTAACCAGCAGCGGCGGGGTGAAATGCTGGGGATACAATTGGCTGGGCCAGCTAGGCGATGACACCGCCACTGATCGATGGACGCCGGTGAATGTGAGCGGCCTCAGTAACGGCGTGGTCGCTATCACAACGGGAGGTGATCACACCTGCGCACTAACCAGCAGCGGCGGAGCGAAATGCTGGGGAATGAACGGGGATGGCACCCTGGGCGACGGCACGACCAATAATCGATATACGCCGGTGGATGTAGTGGGGTTAACCAGTGCAGTCACCGCCATTGCGGCAGGAGGTTATCATACCTGCGCACTTACCAGTGGCGGCGGAATGAAGTGTTGGGGGGATAACACAGTTGGTCAACTAGGTGACGGCACCACCATTGCGCGACATACCCCGGTCGATGTAGTGGGACTGTCTGGCACATCAGGGCAGGTTGATTTGTCGGTCGATTCCGTTAAGCCAGTGCAGGTGATTGAAGATGTCGATCTTGTGAAAGGCAAAGCCACCGCTATCAAGGCAGTCATTCGGAAGACGGGCAATGTTGCTGTTAACAATGTGTCGGTTCAGGCCAACTATAACGGTACCTGGAGCCGCTTCTTTGTGGCGGACGCTGGCAACATGCCCCCCCCAACGTTCGCGTTGGTGCATGATGATACTGGTTATCCACTCAGTTTCGCAGCAAACGAAGTGACCAAAACGATTTATTTCTTCGGCGCAACGCCAGCCGCCAGCCCATTTAATGCGTCGGTCACTGTGGATTATTTGAATAACATTGCGGAGACCAATGAAACAAATAATGCGGGAAGCACGGAACCCGTGAGCGTGTATGACACTAATTGGTCTCCTGACATACTAGGGGGACTAAGTGAATTGCGTATTAGCTATTTTCGAATAGGCTGGAAAGATCAGCCTATTCAGATTTTTGATAGCTATGTAGCCGCGAGTAGCGAATTCATCGCTGACACATATCCTGTTGCAAAAAGCAAATTAGACATACATAAAATGCTCGCAAATGAGGACGAGCCTGATTATGCAGATAAAAATCAGGACGGAGAACTACAACTGAGTGAAATATCCAATTGGCTTGGTACACTGAAAGCCGAGCTATTCTTAGTAGATTGGACAGCTGACCGGTTTATCGCCGTGGCACCTGCAGGTTGGTTACAATCAAGAATGAGACTATCTGCTGCCGGCCTATATGTGGAATCGCTTGATTCTGTGGTAATTTCTGAACCATGGGCAATGATCCCGCAGGCGGCTGCGCATGAAATTGCCCACACATTTGGACTAAGGCACCCTTGTGAAGAGTATGCCGATTGCAATGCGACCCGGCAAGATGGAATCGGAAACTACGCCTCGCCGGGGATATGGGTTGCCACAAAGATTCCGATGCTTCCAGATGCGGCTAATAAAATCTACTGCTTCATGAGTAAAGTACCCTTTTTCCCCACGCGCTACTGGATTGATGCGGAAGACTATCGACAGCTGCTCGAGGTGCATGAAGCTCCTCTGATCAATAATACATTGCAAGCCTTTTCCGGCACCCAAGCAATTCTTGCCTCCGGCGTGATTGACATTACTGGCACAGCTACTCTCAATAATTGGTATGTTTTGCCGAAAGCAGAATTAAGTTTGCCCACCCTGGACGGTCCTTATGCTTTTGAATACCAGGATGCCAATGACCATGTTCTCTATCAGCGAACTTTCGGCATCAGCTTTACTTTGGAGGGTTATACCCTTACCCAAATGCCGTTTGCTTTCAAGTTGCCCTATATTCCGGGAACGGCCAAAGTTGTTGTAAAGAAGAACAGTACACCTCTGGTCGAAAAACGGGTTAGCGCCAACGCTCCGACCGTTACAGTCTTGTCACCTAATGGTGGCGAGCAAGTGATCAGGGATGTCACGATCCAATGGACTGGCAGCGATCTGGATTTCGACAATCTATCGTACGCCGTGCTGTTAAGCGCAGACAATGGCGTCAACTGGGAGATGATCGCTTTGGATTTAACCACGACCAGTTACCAGTGGAATACATCGCAACTGGAGGCTGGCACGCAATACCGGGTCAAAGTCATTGCAACGGACGGCTTCAACACCGGCCAGGACATTTCCGATAGGCCGTTCATGAAACGAGAGGCGCTGTTCGGCTACGGCTTTGTCACAGCCAATTCGCTGGACGCGCGTTCCGTACAACCGCTAGGCTTCAACTGGTTGATGACCTTCGATCAGTCAGGTACAGATAATTATCCCAACGTCCTGCGGCGCGTCACAACGACATCGACCGATTTGCTCAATCTGTCAGCGTTCCGCAGTCGCATGGTTGAGCAAGCCTCTAAAGTAGAGGCCATCCAGATTGGCAATGAACCTAACCTGAGTTCAGAATGGGGCGTCGCCCCGAATGCGTCAAACTATCGTCAGTTGTTGTGCGAGGCATATAACGCGATCAAGCAAGTCTACCCCAGAGTGATCGTTGTCTCAGGTGGATTGGCACCCACCGGCCGTGTGTCAGGCATGTGGAACGGTCATGCCGGCCATGATGGTCTCAAGCAGGATGAGCGCGAGTTTTTGAAAGAGTTTATTTTGGCCAACGGCGGCGCTTGCGCCGATGCCGTCGGCTATAACGCGCTGGGCTTCCGCGCCGACTATAGCGCTGCGCCGGATATTGATGGCGGCACACCCGAAACGAACTGCGCCAACGGCCTGTGCTTTCGCAGTGTGGAAAAAGCTTACCAGATTATGCAGGCGTACGGACTTGGCGACAAGCCCATATGGGCTACAGAGGTTGGCTGGCTAACGAATCCCCCTGATCAGTGCTTAAGTGATCCGCGCTGGTCAGGCCGCACCTGGCAGATTGTCACTCCGCAGAAGCAGGCCCAGAATCTGGTCGGCGCATTCCGCTATGCGCGCTTCCATTGGCCCTGGTTAAAGGCCATGTTTGTGTTTAACCTCGACTTCAATTCCGCGCCATGGTATGACCAGTGCGAGCAAATGCGTTTCTATAGCCTGAACGGGCAACCAGCCTATGATGATTTGCTTAAAATGTCTAAGAGCGTGGCGAGGGTATATCTACCGCTCATCCGCAAGTAACAGACGGCAAACCTTGTCATGAAATAATAGAGGACGTCATGCTCCATCCCATTCGCGCACTTGATCATGTCATTGACTCCTACCGCGACTACCTGACCACGGAGTTCCGCGCGCGCTGCAGTTGTGCCTCGCCAAGTTTGATGAGTTGATGGCGATCGGGCTGGAGATGTTCACGCGGAAGTACGGTCCGTGCTGGGATGTGCCACTGGTGGAATCGCTGCCGAAGCCGGTGATTGAGTTGCCGAACCTCACCCTCAGCGAGGGGCGCGTCGTGGCGGAAGGCAAGGTCGAATACGGGGCGACCGATATGTTCGGAAATCCCTCCAGATGGATTTGTTTGGGGAGGTGGTGACATCGATGAAGAAGCGGGGAAAGAGGAAGTAGGCCGCAAATTGCACCATTTGGAGTGAATAATTGATGAGTACTGCTACTAGCCCACAAGTATTTGAAGAGAAGAGAACTCGGATCCTCGTTGAAAACAACGCGCAGACTATTCTCGACGAGCTCACGCAGCTCATCAACAGCGGCGACAAATTCGAGCGAAGATGGCTCTGGGAATTGCTGCAAAACGCCAAAGACTCAGTGTCGTCTGAGCAGCAGGTCCAGATTGATATTGTGCTTGCCGATAATACCCTCACCTTTCAACACAGCGGCAACCCCTTTAAGGATGAAGAGATCATTCATCTGATCTACCATGGTTCAACCAAGAAAGATCTCGATGACAAGAGTGGCAAGTTTGGCACAGGATTTCTCGCTACACACTTACTCTCCAGAGAAGTGGTGATTTCAGGTTTCATGGACACGACGCAGCCTTTCAGTTTCCGCCTCGATCGTCGAGGATCTTCTGTAGAGGAGATTCGTGACGCAATGGAGCGTTCCTGGTCCAGTTTCATGACATCTCTGGGCAAGGCTGCTCAGCGACTGCCCGCATCCGAGTATACAACGCGTTTTTCGTACACATTGGACGAACACGGCCAACAAGTGGCCGGCAAGGGATTGAACGACCTGATACACTTGCTGCCTTTTGTGTTGGCCTTTAATCCAAAACTTGAATCCGTTTGTGTACACGCAAATGACATCGACACTGAGTATCGGAAGTCAGCTGATGAGATTTCTGAGAATGATGCGCGGATCGTAAGTATTACTGTCGCGACTGAAAATGAAGAGCGTAGCACGAAGTTGGTCGTTGTTTCTCATTCGACAACTTCCATTGCAGTCGCAATTCATACAACGGAGAGTGCTCTCTTAACTATTGGGCCACTTGGTGATCACGTGCCTCGATTGTTCTGCGATTTTCCATTGTTCGGCACCGAGAATTATCCACTGCCGATAGTAATCAATAGCCCCTGTTTTGCACCTAAACCGGATCGCGATGGAATTTACTTGACCGATGCAACTAGCTCGGATGTCACATCTAACAAGGAACTGATGGATGAATCTTTTGCATTGTACATTCGATTGGTACAGCACGCATCGGGTTCGGGTTGGCTCAATTTGCCTGCATTGGTATCCGTCGGTATGCCTGACAAGGCTCTGAATGTCGATGAACAATGGTACAGCCACCAGTTGATGCGTTTCTTGGATTCGCTGAAGGAAATATCTCTTGTTGACACAGTTGGCGAGACAAGAATACCTTTACCAGCAGCCTATGTGCCCTTTGGTCCAAATGTGGAGGAACTGAAACAACAACAACAGCTAGCTGCAATGATTTGGCCTCTGAAAGTTCCGCGCCTGAGTGAGCTAAACGCGTGGGGTGAAGTAATTCAGATTTGGGCGCTCGCTCGAAGCACAAAGCCTGAAAACGAGCCGGGTGTTCAGGTGCTTGATGGATTTGTACGGCTGGTCGCGTCGACACACCGAAACATAGACGATTTGGCCAAACGGCTAGCTGAGACGAATTCGGAGACAAGCGCAATAGAATGGCTGGATCGATTCCTACATCTTCTCGATACATCAGCGCATAGCGGGCTGCTAGATCAATATGCTCTGATTCCCGATCAATCTGGTCTGCTGCAAAAGCGCTCCGGCGACCTATACCTGGATGACGGCATAGATGAAGAATTAAAACGCATCGGAACAGTGCTGTTCGGTGTACCGACTAAGCTGCTTGATAAGCGTATAACATCGTTTCGGAATATCAACTTGCTTAGGTTAGGACAAGAGGATTTTCTTGAGAGACTGCTCAATAAGATCAAACCACTGTCTATGTACAACCCCGAACTTCAAGTCGCGTCCCCACAACTATTTAAG
>PMCF01000077.1 GCA_003154115.1 Anaerolineae bacterium | reverse complement strand
AGCCTCCATACTTCGGTTGCTTTCTGTCTGTGCTGTAAAACAACATACCTGGTACTACTAGCACTTCGTTTTCGTTAGAATACGTCAGTTTCAATGTGGCGTCAATACGTAAAACTACTAGGAATTTCATGTTCTAGCATATGTAGAACGTCACCCACAGTGCGCAAAACGCCCGGCCCCGGTCAAGGGTCGGGCGTTTTGCGCTCGTCATGCTGTGATCAGCTCTACCCGGCCAACCCTCACGGCCCCGGCGAAAAACTCAGCCGCAAGATCAATTGGTTCACTGGTAAACACAATCCAGCGGGTGCAATTGGGTTGAATGTTTCTTGAAGCATTCTTTGATGGCCGTCCACAAGCCAGGCTGCTGTTCTTCCTGTTGAAAATGTTTCTCGTGATAGAAGAAGGTGCTGGCAAAGATCAGCGCGCTGACGATGACGCTCATCACCGTCAGCGCCAGGATGTAGCGGGTGGCGTCTTCGCCGGGGCCGGGTTGAATCAAGGGGATGAGCACCAGCGGCACGGCGGTGGGGATGGCGGTGAAGATCACCTTCCAGACCAGAATGCTGCCGCGCGCTTTGTTGGAGAGCGCCATTTCATAGGGCATCACGTAGACCGCGCTGGCGATGGCCGTGTAAAACGTGTCGAACACGAACAGGCCAATGAGCAGCTGTAAAAATAACACGGCCTGATTGTTCTGCGTGCCGGGCAGGGGGAGCCAGCAGAAGATGAATGCGATGGCGTAGAGGGGCGCGCCGTAGCGAATGTAGGGCATGCGCCGTCCCAACTTGCTGCGCGTGCGATCGCTGATGTAGCCGAACAGGGGATCGTTGACGGCATTCCAAATGCCGAACAACAGCCACACGATCGCGGCGTTCTGCGGATCGAGTCCACGCCAGCGCGTGAAGAAGTAGGTCAGCGCGCCGCCGCCGATGACGCTTTGCAGGGTTGCCGTAGAAGCATCGGCGACCGAGATCCAAACGCGGCTTTTGACGGGGACGTGTTCTTCTTGAAGTTGCATTGTTGCTGCCATGAATTCTCTCCTGAGAGTTATAATTGCTTCATCAATTTGTGACTGCTTAGCCGTCATGCCCGAAGGTGGCAATCGGGCATCCAGATTCATTGCTGGTAGAGCCTCTGGATTCCCGCTTACGACATGCGGGAATGACGTCGCTGTGAAGGCCGAGCAGTTCCCATCTCCTTAATCGAGACGCGCAATGAACCTGACGACTTATCTCCCCGCCTTTCAACCAGCTCACACTTATGATGAGGCCGTACAGTGCATCAACGCCATCCGATCGGCTGAGCCACCCGATCTGAATCCGATTGGCCGTTCACAATTCCTGACGCATGACCAACGCACCGATCGGGCCGTCGTGCTCTTTCATGGTTACACCAACTGCCCGCAGCAGTTCAAACACCTGGGCGAACAACTTCAGCAGCGCGGCTACAACGTCTGGATTCCACGGGCGCTAGGCCACGGTTTGGCTGATCGGTTGACGAACGCCCATGCCGCCATCAAGGCCGAGGAACTGATCATCGCGGCCTCAGCGGCTATCGATATCGCGCAGGGCCTGGGCGCTGAAGTCCACGTCATGGGTCTCTCGATGGGCGGACTGATGACCACGTGGGTGGCCCAGAACCGATCGGATGTCGTGCGCGCGGTGAGCATCGCGCAGGCTTCGGGCTTCAAGGCACTGCCCAAAACGTGGACGCCGTTAATCCGCCGCATCGTCCTCATCGTGCCGAATCAAATGCAATGGTGGGATGCGACCGTGCAGGACAAGGGTGCTGGCCCGCAGCACGCTTATCCGCGCTATGCCACGCATGGACTGGCTCAGTTGTTAAGGCTGGGTGCGGCGCTGCGATCGCAAGCCCGCCGATCGAGCCCGGCAACCCGCTCAGTTGTGATCGTGAAAAACGAAAATGATGAAGCGATCGACAACACCACCCTCGACGATCAGGTGCAGGCGTGGCGCTCGGCGGGCGCGCAAAACGTCGCCACGTACACCTTTGGCGTCGAACAGCATCTCGTCCACGATCTCATCGACCCCGATCAACCCGCGCAGCGCATCGATTACGTGTATCCCATCTTGATCAATCTTCTCGAGACCTGACAAGTGCGAAGCGATTTCCTAAAAGGGTTACGCTCTCGCTGGATGGCCACATCCAGCAAGTTGTGGCGGATGTAGCCATCCGCCGTGAGCATTAGCGTCAATCAAAACGGAAACCGATCTAGCGCGCCTTGTAATGCACTTCGCTCAACCCGTGCAATCGATCGGCGGCCTGCTCCGCCGTGAGATCGCGCTGCGCTTCAGCGAGCATCTCGTACCCCACCATGAACTTCTTCACCGTCGCCGAGCGCAACAACGGCGGATAGAAGTGCGCGTGGAAGTGCCACTCTTCGTGTGGCTGCCCATCCATCGGGGCTTGATGAAAACCCATCGAGTACGGGAAAGAAATCTCGAAGAGGTTGTCGTAGCGCGCCGTGACCCGTCGCAACATATCCGCCAGTGAGGCTTGCTCCCGCACGTTCAGATCAGTCAGCGATCCACAATGATGATTGGCAATCACGATGATTTCGAACGGCCACACCGCCCAGAACGGCACCAGCGCCGTGAAGTCTTCGTTCTGCGCCGCAATGCGTTCTTGACTGCCGATTTCCTCCGCCAGATAGTCGCACAACAGGCACGCGTTGTGATTGAGCCAGTGCTGCCGCTGCGCGTTGAATTCTTTCAGCGGTTCATTGGGCAGGTGACTGGTTGACCAGACCTGGCTGTGCGGATGCGGGTTCGAGCAGCCCATCACCGCGCCCTTGTTTTCAAAGACCTGCACGTAGTTGATGAAATCGTGTTTACCCAGATCGCGCGTTTGCTCCGTCCAGGTACGGATGACCTCCTCCACTTCGGTCTGCGACAATTCCGGCAGGGAGAGGTCGTGACGTGGGGAGAAACAGATGACGCGACACAGACCCTGTTCGGCTTCGGCGACGAAGAGCGAATCGCGTTGTGACGCGAACGGTTCAGGTTGCGGAGCGGGCAATAACGCCGCAAAATCATTGTCGAAGACAAACGTGCCGGTGTAGGCGAGATTCTTTACTCCGCCGGCGCGGGCATTGCCCGGACACAGATAACAACCGGGATCGTAGGCGGGCAGATTTTCCGGCGGGGCTTTCTCGACCTGGCCGAGCCACGGACGTTTGGCGCGATGCGGCGAAACAAGCACCCATTCACGAGTCAATTGATTGAAGCGGCGATGTGGATAGTCTAGGAACATTTTAGATTTCCGATTTTGGATTGCTGATAGTTAATGGCTCAAGTTCGTGTGATGCTTCAGGCAGCAAATCGCCCAAATCATTTAGAATGAAATGCGGTCTGAGGGGTGATGCGGCTACGTCTTGCAAGGTGGTCGCACCGGTGAGTGTGAGGGCCGTGGCCATACCCGCCGTGAGGCCCATCTGTACATCCGTTTCTAAGCGATCGCCGATCATCAGGCAGCGTTCAGGTGGAAGTTGCAGCAGATTCAAAATGGCAGTGGTCATATAGATCGATGGTTTGCCGACCATAGCCTCGCACTTCATATTGGCGCAGGCTTCGATCGCGGCGATGATCGACGCGGCATCGGGTTGACCGCCGCCGGGGACCGGGCAATAGCGATCGGCGTTGGTGGCAAACAAACGCGCCCCGGTGCGGATGGCATCGAAGGCGATTTGTAATTTCGAATAGACGAAGGTGCGATCGAACGAGGCGATCACGGCATCGATCTCGATCGGGTTGTCTGAGAACGAAAAGCCGCCGTCGCGCAGATCGTCGATCAGCGGTTGTTCGCCGCACACGAAGAGCCGGGCGTTCGGCAAAGTGTGTTTGAGAAAATCGACCATCACGACGGATGAGTTGATGATGTCTTCCGGCGGTGTCGGCAGGCCGAGGCGCGTGAGCTTGGCGGAATAAGCGTAACGCGTGTGCGTAGGATTGTTCGAGAGGAACACCGTGCGCTTGCCCACATGGCGAATCGTCGTGATGGCGCGGTACGCGTTAGGGAGCAGGGCGTCGCCCAGATAGACGGTTCCATCAAGATCGAAAATGTAAGCGTCGTAAAAGGATGCAGGATGCAGGATGAAAGATGAAGACATAGTGGCAAACGTTTGGCATTGATTGGCCCTATTCTACTATGAGTTGTGGTTTGTGTTGACCAGCGGGCGCGTCGATCATACAATAGCGACAACACAACAACGAATTGCGAAAACAGCGAATGAAATTCGTTTACTTCCCAATTCGTTGTAGCCTTTCAGGAGCATACCATGAGCGATCCTACCAACCGCAGCGGCGGAACGGATATCAACGCGAACGAGGTGAAGATCGACGGCGACGTGGTGGGCCGCGATCAGATCATCTACAACGTTACGCAAGTGATCCAGATGCCGCCCTTCACGCCGCCGCCGAATCTGGAAGATTTGCGCCGCGCTTATCTCGATCATCTCCAGCGCGCCTATCGCGCTTTGGACTTCAAAGGCATTCCGCAGTTGGAGACGCTGTCGCGCGAATTGTTGTTGGAGGAAGTCTACGTGCCGCTGGTCGCGCGCCCCGAATTGCCCAAGGGCGAAACGTGGGAACGACGATTAGCCGGTCGCAAGATGGATCCCGATCTCGTAGGGGCAGAGCTGGCCTCTGCCCATTTCGATGTTGCCCCCGTCCGCGTCGAGGAAGCCCTGCGCGATCAAACCCGCCTCGTCATCATCGGCGATCCGGGTTCGGGCAAATCGACGTTGCTCAAACATCTGGCATTGCGCCTCGCCGCCGAAGACAATGCCCCGCTGCCAATCCTCGTGCCGCTCAACGCGTATGCCGACGCACTCTCGAAAGGCGATGCCAACTTGCAGCAGTACTTGCCTGTCTACTTCGCCGGACTTGCCAAAGGCATGGACAACTTAGGCCCGCTCTTCGACGAAGCGATCCAGCAGGGCCGCGCCGTGATTATGCTCGACGGGTTGGATGAAGTGCAGCGCCATCGATCGAACCTGGTGCAGAAAGTGGAAGCCTTTGCGCACGAGGCCATTCAGCGCGGCAACAAGATCGTCGTGACCAGCCGCGTCGTCGGCTATCGCGAAGCGCCGCTGAATGCCAAAGACTGGACGTTGTACACGCTGCTCGATTTCGATCGTAAAGCGATTGAAGACTTCGCGCGCAAGTGGTGCACGGCCTTCGAGAAGAGCACCAAGGGCAACACCGAAGAAGCGCAAGCCGCCGCCGAAAAGGAACGCGTCAGTTTGATCGAAGCCCTCGACGCGAATCCCGGCGTGGCGAACCTGGCCAGCAATCCGCTGCTGTTGACCATCCTCGCCTTGATCAAGCGGCAGGGTGTGTCGCTGCCCCATCGCCGCGTGGAGTTGTACGAGTTGTACTTGAAGACGTTGATCAGCGCGTGGAGCAAGGCCCGCGCTTTGGACAAGAAGCCCGTGGGGCCGCCGCTGGATTATCTGGAAACGGTCTCGGTCTTGGGACCGCTGGCGCTGTGGCTGCGCGAAGAAAATCCGACGTATGGCCTGATCTCCGAAGAACGTCTGATCGACTGGCTGACCGATCACTTCATGGGTGATGACTGGGGTTTGCGGCGCGGCGAGGCGCGTGAACGGGCGCGCGAGTTTCTGGATAGCGTACACAAGTATTCCAATTTGCTGCTGGAACGCGGGCAGGGGCGCTATGGCTTCATGCACCTGACTTTTGAAGAGGCATTGGCCGCGCGTGGACTGGTACAGAAGGGTCAACTGAAACTGGATGATAGTCTGGCCTTGATCGGCAAGTATGTGGCCGATCCTGCGTGGCGCGAGACGATCTTGTTGGCCGTGGGCGTATGGGGGCTGGTGCGCGAAGAGCCACGCAAGGCGGGTGAAGTGGTGCGCGCCATCTTGAAGATGGATTGTGACGGTGACGACGCTTGCACGAACGTCCTGCTGGCGGGTGCATGTTTGGAAGATGTGGGCGAGATGGGCCTAAGCCGTGCGGTGGCGAATGAAGTGAAAGAGGCGCTGCTGGCAGCAGCACACAACCGATTGCTCTTGCCCACTGTTCAACGCGACGCCGGTTTCACCCTGGGTCGTGTCGGTTGGACGCCGGATGACTTAGACGCCTTCATCACCATTCTCGCTGGACCATTTCTGCATGGTCGAAGCACAGGTGCTGTATACCCAAGCCGGGAAATCCACTTGATGACTACCCAAGCCGGGAAAAGTAGTGCGATTTACCCGTGTTTTCGGCACTTGATGCGGCCAAACGAGTGCCTTCCCGGCTAAAGTATACAGCACCGAAGCACACGAACGATGCTAATTGAGAAGCCGTATCAGATTGCCAAGTATCCCGTGACTAACTTGCAGTATCGCCGCTTCGTTGACGCTGATGGGTACATGAAACGTGAATACTGGAGCAACGATGGTTGGGCGTGGCGTGATGGTGAGTATCACAGCTTAGCAAGTACCTTGCATGAAATAGACCGTTTATCCCGCCGTCCATTAAACCGACACAATGAACCTGCTTTCTGGCGCGATCTGAAATGGAACAATCCACTTGCACCCATTGTGGGCGTGAATTGGTTTGAGGCAGAAGCATACTGCAATTGGTTATCATGCGAATTAAACAAGCCGATTCGCCTTCCTTATGAAGAAGAATGGGCGCGTGCCGCGTGCCATACAGACGGGCGAGCCTATCCGTGGGGCAATCGCTTTGACCGTTTTCGGTTGAATAGCAGAGACTGGTGGGGCGAAGCAGAAAATGAGGCGCGGTCGACGACTATGGTCGGCCAATTCGAAGGGGGTAATAGCGTAGCTGGGATCAGTGATATGAGCGGCAATGTTTGGGAATGGACGAATTCTTGGTTTGATGACCAGCAAAGAGAGTGGGTGCTGCGGGGTGGATCATGGGATGGTCATTATTACCTCGTGCACTGTGCCGTTCGTGCGGGGCTCATCCCGGATGATTTTGGTTATCTTTTTGGTTTTCGTGTTTGCTCTCCTAGCGCTTGAACGAAAGACCTGGCAGGTTTTCTTGTGCCTGCTGGCAAGGCTTGATTGATCACGTGTGAGGCTGGCAGAAAAAGACTACATCGAACACATGCGATGCCGTGCTCTCGTTAAGAAAGCAGCGAATTCGTTTGTTTCTCAATTCGTTGTAGTCTTCCCGTTGCAACACAACAGCGGATTGAGGATCAAACGGATTTTATCTGTTGCTTCCTCAATCCGGTGTAGTCTTTCGGGAGCGCACCATGACCGAGACCACGCTCAACAGCAGCGTTTGCACACAAGACCTGGCAGGTTTTCTTCTGCCGGCTGGCAAGGCCTGATTGATCACGCCTAAGGCTGGCAGGCTCGACCAGATCGATCGGGAAAACCTGCCAGGTCTACCGTTGGAAGTGGTATACTTGATTCTGAGCAAGTCACTCGAAGAAGGCAGAGGTTGCGATGGGAACTCCCATGATCACAGTTGAAATCCCGGCTAACGTGTATGCCCGCCTGCAAACGTTGGCGACACGCGAACACGCTGATCCGATCGAAACACTCGATCGCCTGGTGGCTGCCGGCGCGCGTCCGTTTGCGGGCGTGATCACTGCCGATCCACAATTGCGCGGCGGACGGCCGATCATCGCCGGAACGGGCGTCACCGTGCGAACGGTTGTCGGGCACTACAAACTGGGGTTGACGCCCGAAGAAATTGCCGACCAAACCGAACTGGACTTGGCGTTAGTGTATGCGGCGCTGGCGTATTATCATCTCAACCGCAGCGAGATCGAGGCCGATCTGCAAGCCAACGCGGAAGAAGCGGTAAAACAGGAGTTTGGAGCGGCGCCGCATGGATGATGCGGTCAAATTGTATCTGGATGAAGATACCATGAGCCGTGATCTGGTCAGGGCGTTGCGATCGCGTTCGGTCGATTTGCTCACGACCAGTGAAGCGGGGCAGGTTCACATGCCCGATCCACACCATCTGGACTATGCGACTTCGCTGGGACGCGCCGTCATGACTTACAATACGCGCGACTTTGCCCGCTTGCATGCCGAGTATCTCGCGGCTGGTAAATATCATGCCGGAATCATCGTTTCGGATCAATTGCAAGTGGGCGTCGTTCTACGCCGTTTGATGCGATTGCTGAATGTTCGTTCGGCTATTGAAATGCGCGACTGCCTGGAATATCTGAGTGACTGGCGTTGAGCATAAGACCTGGCAGGTTTTCTTCTGCTTGCTGGCAAGGCTTGATTGATTGCGTGTGAGGCTGGCAGGCTCGACCAGAGTGATCGTGGAAACCTGCCAGGTCTACACCGGTCACTCCTCCACCTTTACTCCAAACCGCGTGAACAACTCAATCAACCGGGGCAGCGCCAGAATTTGGGACGCTTCTTTCTCCACCGGCCCGCGCTGCGCCAACGCCCACGCACGATCGACGATGTCGTACGCCGCGCGCGGTCGGCCCAACTTTGTCGCATTCGTCGAGCGTTCCTTCAAGAGCGCGTCATCATTCAGCAGCCAGTGACACACCGTCTCTAATGCCTGCAACGGCGCATCGATCATCTCACCCGCGCCGCCGTTGACCACGTACTCGGCGTTGCCCGTTTCCTGGCCGGGGATCACATCCGTCAACATCAAGGGCAAACCGCACGCCAGTGATTCGGTCACCGTCAGGCCGCCCGCTTTGCAAACGATGCAATCGGCGGCGCGCATCATCGTCGGCATGTTCTTCACGAAGTTGTAGACGTGCGCCGGGCGGTGCCACTCCGTCTTTTGCAGTTCTTCGTAGCGTTCGTCGTCGCCGCCGGTGGCGACGATCAATTGCACGGGCAGGCCGGAGTGATTGAGCACATGCGCCACATCGACGTAGAGGCTGCTCCGTTTGCTGCCCACGATGAGAATTGTTGCCAGATTTGGATCCCACCCCAACTCGGCGCGGATGGCCGCTTTAGCGCGTGTCTCTTGCGATAGGCGCGGATGCACCGGAATGCCGATCACTTCGATCTGTTCGGCGGGCACCTTGGCCCCGATCGCTAAATCGCGCACGGCCTCGGTTGGCACGACGGTGAGATCGGGGTATGTACTGAACCAGATTTGATGCACGGTCACGAGATCGGTCACCACCGTCACCAGCGGGATGAATTTCTTTGTGAGTGAAAACACCGCGCCCAATGGAGCCTGATACAACGGATAAGTGGAGATGATCACATCAGGCTGTTGGTCGTACAGCACGCGGCGCATGGCATCGTACAACATGGCTTGCAGGCCGCGCTCCATCAAGCCGCTGGCCGCGTTGACATCGGTGGCGTCGTAACCGAACTTGTACACCTCCGGCATATCGCGCGCGATGCGATCGTAATCCGACTGGCTATCCCGCAGCAAGCGCGGTGTGCGTTCGTCGTCCAGGACGTTCACGATCTCATAGATGCATTCGTCGCCGTGAGTTTCTTGCAGCGCTTCGGCAATAGCATTCGCCGCGCTGCGATGGCCGAACCCGGCGTCAGCCGTGAGGATGAGGATGCGTTTTTGATCGGGCATGGTTCTTCTCCACGAGACTTGCGAGGGGTGTCATTCTGAGCGAGCGCTAGCGAGCGAAGAATCTCTACCTCAGTCAACTGCATGGGCCATCAGTGCCAGAGATTCTTCGGCGCTGCGCGCCTCAGAATGACACGTCATGTTGTCGGCTGTGTCATTCCGTTTTCTTGGGCAATGCGCTCCAGCACCTTCTGCATCACGGCGCGTTCGCTATCGTTCAGTGTATTGACGAGCGTGCCACTCAACATGGCCTGGCCGAAATCCGATCGGGCCAGCACCTTCAGGTCTTCGGTGTACACATCGCCCACGATGTCTTCGTGGATGATTTTACCATCTTGCATCAGCAACACGCGCTGCGTGCGCCGCGCCACGCGCGGATCGTGCGTGACGATCATGATGGTCGTATCGTGCTCGCTATGCAGTGTCTCGAAGACGTTCAGCACTTCATCGCCGCTGACACTGTCGAGGTTCCCCGTTGGTTCGTCGGCGAGAATGATCGCCGGATGGTTTGCCAGTGCGCGCGCAATCGCCACCTTCTGCCGTTGACCGCCGGACAGCTGCGCGGGCAAGTGATGGCCGCGACCCTTAAGGCCTACCATGTCCAACAGTTCTTCAGCGCGTTGATGATGCGTACGTTCGCTGCCGCCTTGACCCTGCATCGGCACGATCACGTTTTCGATCGCCGTCAGCGTGGGGATCAAGTTGTGCATCTGGAACACGAAGCCCACGGTCTTCGCGCGGAAACTATCCAGGTCGTGCTGCTTGCGCATGTCCTGCCCGTCGATGATTACCTGGCCGCTGGTCGGTTTGTCCAACGCGCCGATCATGTTGAGTAGCGTCGACTTGCCCGATCCGCTGGGACCCATCACTGCCACGAATTCGGCTTGATGGATGCGGAAGTTCACGTTATCCAGCGCACGCACTTCTTCGCCGTTGCTGCCGTAGATTTTGGTGAGGCCGATCGCCTCGACGATGATTTTGTTTTCAGTCATGGTAAACCTCGTTTCGTGACAAGAGGAAGGGATGACCAGATGACAAGATGATCCGTGAAAGAAGTTCATCCTGTCATCTTGTCATTACTGTCCCACCTGCACATCGACAAACGCCGTCATGCCCCAGCGCAGCGCCGGATCGATCTCGTTCAGCGCAACCGTGACGATGTAGTTCACCGCGCTTTGCCCCGGCGTCGACATCGGCGCGATGCGCACCACTTTGCCGGTGATCGTCTTGCCGGGCAGGGCGTCGAACGTCACGTTCACCGATTGGCCCTCTTTCACACGAGCGACGTCGGTTTTGCTGAGGTCGGTCGTCTCGACACGGAGCGAGCCGAGGTTGCCGAGTGTGACGATCGGTTGGCCGGGTTGGGCCACTTCGCCCGATCGGACGTACACCGTTCCGACGGTTCCATCAAAAGGCGCGATCAGCTGCAACTTATCGAGCTGCGCTTTAGCCGTATCAACCGCCACCTGCGCCTGCTTCACGCCCGCTTCGACCACGGCGATCTGTTCGGGTGTCGCGCCTGCTTTCAACAGATCGAGCTGCGCTTTGGCCTGTTCCATCTGCGCTTTGGCCGCATTGATGTTGGCGCCTGCGACACCGAGTTCATTCTTCGTCGCTCCGGCCTTCAATTGATCGAGCCGCTGCTGCGCTGCTGTGTGCGCCTGGATGGCCGCATTCAACCGTGCGCGCGTCTGCTCTTCCACTGGCCCACCGATCTTGTTGATCTTGTCGTAGGTATCTTGCAGGACTTTGCGCTCGGTGAAGGCGGCTGCGACTGCGGCTTCAGCCGCCGCGATGTCTGCCGCGCGTGCTCCCGATCGCAATTGACCGTACTGCGCCTGCGCACCCTGCCACGCGGCTTCGGCCTGCGCCACGGCTTGCTGTGCTTGCGTGACCTGCTCGGCGCGTGCGCCCGCTTTCATTTCGACCAGCTGCGCTTGCGCCACAGCTAACGCCGCTTCGACTTGAGCCACCGCAAGTTTCGCATCGATGGCGTCGAGCCGCGCCAACACTGCGCCGGCCTTAACCGCCTCGCCGCTCTGCACCTTCAACTCGACGATGGGCCCGCCGGCGCGGAAGCTCAAGTTGGCCCACTGCTCGGGCAACACCTTGCCCGAGGCCGAAACGACGGCCGGCAACGGTTTCGCCGATGTGGACGCATCGGGCGTTGGGGTTGGCGCACCGCTGCAAGCAGTTAGTACGACGATGAGAAGCGCCAGGATGAGAAATACTTTTTTCATGGTTTCACCTCATTTGAGATATTGCAGGATGCAGGTTGCAAGATGCAGGTTGCATGACTTGCAATCTTGCTTCTTGCCTCTTGCCTCTTGCTTCCCGTTTCATTTCTTCTTGGATGTTCGCTTCTGATACGCGCTGGCTTTGACCAACGCTGCGATGATCTCGTCGAGTAATTGCAGGCGATGTTGTAATACCTCTATTGAAAGCAAACGCCGTGCGCGATAATACCAACCACGCGTCTCGCGGGCCGAACCCAGTGCCACCCGCAGGAAGTAAGCGAAGTCTGCCCCAAAACCGCGTCCGAACCCTTCTTCGATGTTGGCGCTGATCGAACGATGATTTGCTCGCTGATAGCTTTGCCGCGCACATCCTTGATCAGCCGTTCGCAGTCCTCCCACAGTAGGTCATACAGAAACACCGTTTTTGGGTAGATATTGAACTGCCACAGCGCATCCTGTTTCAGATCACTCGGCACACTCTTCACCCAATCCTCATACTTCATCGCTTCCTCCTTGCTTCTTGCCTCTTGCATCCTGCTTCTTGCATCTTTATTCGTATCGCAGCGCTTCCACCGGCCTCAAATTCGAGGCGCGCCACGCCGGATATACTCCGCCGATCGCGCCTAGCAGCAGCGCGATGAGCACCGTCAGCGACACCAGGTTGAGCGAGATCGTCACCGACAGGAAGTCACCCCACAGCGGAATGAATTGCATCAGCCACAGCAGCCCGATCGCGCCCACGAAACCTACCGCGGCGCCGAGCAGGCTTAGCACCACCGATTCTTTCAGCACCATCCACAGCACGCGCCGCCGCCGCCACCCGACGGCGCGCAGCGTACCGATCTCGCGCGTGCGCTCGTACACGCTCATGATCATCGTGTTCATCATGCTGATGCCGCCCACCAGAATCGCCAGCACACTGATGCCCCACATCATCACATTCATGCTCTTCAAATCCGGCAGATTCTCGGCGAATTTGCTGGTCATCGTGACGGTAATCTCGGGCAGCGTCGTCTCTAACTGTTTCTGAAACAGGTCGGCCTGCTGCGCATCGGTGAGCTTGATGCCGTAAAACGTCACCTGGCGCGGCTTGCCCGTAATCTCCTGCGCATCACGCAAGGACACCACGCCGGCGCTTTCTTCGTACGCAATACCGGTTTCGTACACCCCCACCACGCGGAAACCGACTTCGCCCAGCCGCACGACCTCGCCGATTTTTGTCTGCATACCCTCCAGCGCTTTGCGGCCCAGCATGATCTCGCGGTTGCCCTCCAACCCGCGCCCTTCCACGACCTTAAAGTGTTTGATGGCCGGTTCGTAGGGCGCGTAACCAAAGACCAGGAAGAACGGCAGCTGGTCTACCGTCATGGTGCCGAGCACAATGCCCGACACACTTTGTACACCGGGGATGGATGCAATCTGCCGCCCGGTCTTCTCGCTGATGGCGCTGTAGGACATATCGCTGGCATCCTTCTGCCGCGCCACCAGATCGACGTCGGTACCGCCCATCATCTTGTTGAACGACACGATGAATCCATCGGCGATGCTGCTCAGCATCACGATCGAACCCAGCGCGATGCTGAGCCCCGTGATCGTCAGATACGTCCGCCCGCGCCGTCGTGACAACGATCGGATCGTCTCCGACTTCACGCGCCCCAGCTGCTTGATCGATTCCTGGCCCGCGCCGCCCTGATATTGCAGCGCCTCGATCGGCAGCATCTTAGAGGCACGCCACGCAGGATAGAAACCGCCGAGGGCTCCCAACCCGATCGCCGTGCTCAGCCCCAGCGCGATCAAGTTCAGCGTCACCGTGCCTTGCAGATAACCGACCGTCGTGTTCGCGCTGATCAGCGCGACCAATCCCGCGCCGATCGCGCATCCGATCACGCCGCCCAGCACCCCCAGCCAGATGCTCTCGCCGAAGATCATCAGCATCACCCGCCGCCGCCGCCAGCCGATGGCGCGCAGTGTGCCGATCTCGCGCGTGCGTTCGAACGTGCTCATCATCACGGTGTTGGTCATGCCCACGCCGCCGATGACGATGGCCAGCAGGGCAATGGCCACGGCGAAGCCTTGAATGTATTGCACCATCTCCGCCTGATCGGCTACGTCGCCCGATTGCGAAATGCTGAGACGTGGAAACTGCTTTTCCAATCGGGCGCGCAGCGCTTCGATCTGGCGCGGGTCAACTGCTTTCACCTGCACCGCGCCCACTTGCCGCTGCTTTTGCAGGAGCTGCTGCGCGTCGGTTAGCGAAACGATCGAGGCCGCGTCTTCAAAGCCGTCACCGCTGTTGTAGATGCCCACCACTTTGAAGGTGCCGCCCGTCAGGCGGATCAGATCGCCGACTTTCATCTTCAGCGTTTCGGCGGCCTGTTTGCCCAGCATGATCTCGCGGGGGCCGCCAGTTGATCGGCGCGCCTGGCCCAGCGCTTCACCCTCGACCACGCGGAACTTCTTAAACGCGAAGCCAGTCGGATCGTAGCCAAAGACGAAGAAGTAGGCGGCGCCCGGCGCGGAGATGTTGCCCACGATCATGCCGGTCGCTTCACGGACCCCGGTCAGCGCGGCCACGTCGCCAATCACTTGCTCGTCCACGCCGCTCAACGTGACGTCGTAGGAGCCTTTTTGCATCAAAGTGAGATCGGCGCCGCTGCCGCCAAACATCGAAGCGTAGCCCGTGCGTAGGCCTTCGCCGATGGCGCCCAAAGCGACAATCATTGACACGCCGACGGCGATACCGATCACCGTGAGCAGGGTGCGCGTTTTGCGTCGAAACAGATTTTTGAAAATGAAGTTGAACATGATCAGCCTGCCTGAAAGTGAGTGCTGCGATCACTGGCGCGAGGGAGCGCCCAGGCCGATCGGGTGGAGAGAAGCCTACGCGGTCATCATGAGGTGATCGCGCAGACGCGAGTCCGGCTCGATTGGTTTGAACGGTTTCAGATCGATCCAGTGGTCGTGAAAACATCTATCTGAATGGGCATCTGCGTCCATACGATCACCTCCTTCCAACGCCCGGGCGCTTGCCAGCCGCGCCCCTGAGCAAAAAGAAAGCCTCCCCGTCGTTGACCAGGGAGGCAGTGCTGCAAATAAGCGCAACAAAACACGCTCGGCCCCACTGGTTGAGTTTTAGCACTGCGCAGCGTAAGGGACGTTTGTCCCAGCCACTTTGAGCAAAGCCTTCTATCGGCCCTGCCTGGTCTACCCCTTGGCGTCTCTCGACGTTTCGGGGCAATGGCCTGTTTCTCGCGCAGACGCCTCACCTAACGAGGTGCTGAATTACCGTCGATCACTATACGCCCGTCGTCTTTCAAAGTCAAGTAAAATTTTGGTGAAATCGGCGCAAAGTACCTGATCAATGGACGCTTCTGTTATCCTCCCAAATTACAATCCTGTCATGCCATTTGTCTGACATTCCGGCGACAAGTTCAAGCTTGCGCCGCTTTCACGATTTGCCCGATCAATAGGCTGCCGACAATGGCCAGTCCCTCGGTAACCAGATAGTGGGGCGCGCTCTCCTGGAACAGCGCCTGCGCTTGCGAGGGAAACTCATCGTCGCCCGCCCACATGACCACGGCCAACTTCAGGCGCGGCAGCACTTGAAAAACGTACCCCGCATCCCCGATCGCGAGTGACCCGATCACGAGTGCCGCAGCCTGTAGTTTCTCACTCGCTTGTCTGAAGGCCGCCACATCGCCATTGAGATCGCGGACGAGCTCAGCGCCCGTGTAACTTTGAAAGGCCTGCGCATAAAACAACCCATTGGGTAGTTCGCGGAAGCCCATCCACCGATCGATCGGCGGGGCCCCGTCGGACGTGTGCAGATACGTCAAGATCAAGCTCTGCATCAGCGACGGCGGTGCGGCCCCATCGTCAACACGCTTCACCGTCAACTCGTCGCGGTCGATCACATACTCGCGGCGCAAGAATTCCACACGCAGATTGCTTTGCTGATCGATCGTCGCGCCACTCCGATCGGCTACCTCCGCCCGATCGATCGCGCGCAATTTCGCCTGCGCTTCTTTCACCACGGGCGCGAGTTTGTCAATCGATTGCTGCCATTTGAAGTTATCCATGATGGATCGAGTTCAACTCGCAGTACAGCGGGTCCGGCTCGCAGCCGACGCATTCCAGTTGCAAAGTGGCGTGGGCGATGTTGTACTGTGTCCGCAGTACATCGTTGATCCGGCGTTGAATCCCGGCCCCCACACTGATCGATTCGTCGTCCACCAGTACGTGCGCCGACAGCGCCCGCATATTCTGCGTGATGCTCCATACGTGCAGATCATGCACGCCGCGCACACCGTCGATGTGCTGGATGTCGGTCACTAACGCTTCCACGTCGATGTCGCGCGGGGTGCCTTCCAACAGAATCTCCACGCTTTCGCGGATGATCAACCACGCGTTCCACACGATCAACAGGCCGATGAAGACACTGACCAACGGATCGAGAATCATCCAGCCGGTCAGCATGATCAGCACACCGGCCACCAGCGCACCCAGCGTCGAAAGGGCATCGCCCGCCAGATGAATAAAAGCGCTGCGTTGATTCAAGTCGTAATCGCTGCCTTGTTTGACGAGCAGCGCCGTGACCACATTGACGATAAAGGCAAGCGCGGCCACGAGGGTCATCAGGCCGGCTTCTACTTGCGGCGGATTGAGCAGGCGTTGATAAGCCTCATAGAAGATGCCCAGGGCAATCAGTACCAGCGTCGTCGAATTGAACAGCGCGATCAAAATTCCGGCGCGATGATAGCCGAACGTTTTGCCTGAATTCGCCGGGCGCAGGGTCAGGCGCACGGCGTACCAGCTCAACGCCAGAGCGATCACGTCCGTCAAGTTGTGCGCGGCGTCGGTGAGCAGCGCCAGGCTGTTGGCGATGATGCCGGCGGCGGCCTCGATGAACACAAAGCCCAGCGTGATGAACAGGGCTAGCGCCATTCGACGGGTGGTCGTCTGCACATCAGCGTGCGGGTGAGTGTGAGCCATGTCAGAAGTTATAACTCCAGCGTCAGGCTGATCGGGCAGTGATCGGAGCCCATGACTTCGGGGTGAATGTCGGCAGCGACGATGTGATCTTTCAGGTCGGGTGTGACGAAGAAGTAATCGAGCCGCCAGCCCACGTTGCGTTCACGGGCGCGCGTTACCATATCCCACCAGGTGTATTTCACCTCGTCGGGATGCAAGGCACGGAATGTATCGATCAATCCGGCGGTAAAGAACTCGCCCAGTGCGACGCGCTCTTCGGGCATGAAGCCTGAGTGCTTCACGTTTTCCTTGGGCCGCGCCAGATCGATCTCGGCGTAGGCGGTGTTGAAGTCGCCGGTNNACATCGCCGGTGATGATGACCGATCGACCTTGGTGGGTGTAACTCGCCACCACTTCCAGAAAGCGTGTGTAGAAATCAAGCTTATGTTTCACCCATTCAGGCCCCCGTCCACCATTGGGAAAGTAAATGTTGAAGAACAC
>PMCF01000010.1 GCA_003154115.1 Anaerolineae bacterium | reverse complement strand
AAAAAGCTGGAAGATGTTTATGAAACTGTTAAAGCCCGAAGATATAGGGAAGTCAATTCGGGCAACGTATTCTTCAATACGATTCTCGTTCCACTCGGGAAACTTTATTATTATCTTACATTAAGGAAGCTGACTAATGCTCCTCTACCCGTGTCGGAACTCCTGTTGTGGATGGACAGCTACTTTCATCTTACCGGGAAATGCAACGGCTGCGGTATCTGCTCAAGGATTTGCCCCGTAAGCAATATCGAAATGGTGGACGACAAGCCCACCTGGCAGCACCGCTGCGAGCAGTGCTGCGCATGCGTGCAATGGTGTCCGAAAGAAGCGATCCTGTTTAACGGCAAAACCGTAACTGGAAAAAGATTTCATCATCCCGATGTAAAGATTTCAGATCTCTTGCGGCAGAATTAAGATACGGCTGAAATATAAATCTTCTATTTTAGGAAAGGACGAAGTCTTATGCTNNCCGGCAAAACAAATCCTCGCCACGACACGGCAACCGGAGCAATTGGCCGATTTTGCCGCTCAAGGGGTCGTCGTTCGTCACGCGGATTTCAACGATCCGTCAACTTTGCCGGCAGCCTTTTCAGGTGCAACGCGGCTGTTAATTATCAGTACCGGGAATTATAAGGAAATTCAAAGTGGCCAGCGCATCGTTCAACATCGCGCGGCGATTGCTGCCGCGGTCAACGCTGAAGTCCGGCATATCACGTACACCTCGTGCCCCAACGCGACAAATGCGGATGTTGAAGATCCCCTGATACGCGATCACGGACAAACTGAGATAGCGCTTGCCGAATCTGGTGTGCCATGGACTGCGCTGCGCAACAATGTCTATATGGCCGGGTTGCCATACTTTCTCGGCGCATTACGAATAGGCGATCAGTTACTCGTTCCTGAAGGTTCTATCAAGCCCTGCTGGGTCACACATGAAGATTGTGCCCGTACAGCGGCGTCTGTTTTGGTTGGCAAGGTTGCATTTACGGGGGCCGTGGATGTAACCGGCCCGGAAGCGCTTGGTTTTGCTGATTTGGCGCAGCGCTGGTCCAGCCTCCAGGGACGTAAAGTGTCGGCTCAAGTCTTACCCGATAAGGAAGTAATAGAACGGTTGGTTGCGAAGGGTATGCCTTTACAATCCGCTCAAGGGATTGTCGGCAATGCGCGCGGCATGCTGCGATTGAATGCTGTGCCGGCTGATACCGTCAAGCGGGCAACGGGGAAACCCCCGACCTCAGTAGATGGATTGCTTCGCAAGTTGGTTATGGCTTGAATATCAGGTTATTCTATCTGTAAGTTTTCCGAGCGCCAGAATCGGCGGCAGTGAGCTTGTGGCATGAGCGTACATTCTACTCACTAAAACTGCCCAATCGATGAGTAGACGACAAATTTGTTGATTAGGCGTGTTGCGCTTGCATCGGCAAGCGCAGGCGTGTTCGGACAGCACTGTTTGCCTGTCATCTCCATGCGGTAGTAAATCACTGCCCTCATTTCGCTCGCGCCAAATATCTCTTAACGCCTGCCTGCGTCTTGGTGCAAGTTCCGACCAAATGCTCGTCACTAAGGAACTGTAAAACAATAACTTCCGATTTTTCGTTATCGAGCAGAACTCACTTGGAAGTCGGTTTGATCGTGTAGTTCCACTGTGGTAGGGTCGCGTGCTTGGTGAGATTGAGTGCTGCCATCTGCTCATCTGACACTTTGATGTGTGTTTGATACTGGATGTTCGTCAAAGTCGCCTTCACGACCAGTCCTTGTTTCGTCGTGGTGGCGTTTAAGAGCTGGAGCATTTTCTCGTAACAGGTCAAGGGTTCACCCGCCCAGTTCGCACTGACCGGACTGAAGAGTCGATGCTCAACCCAATTCCATTTCGAAGCACCGGTTGGATAATGGCAAACGGTCACACTCAAGCCGGTGGAATTCACCAAGTGGTGTTGCAAGGCATACTTCCACAGTCGTGGACGATAGCCATTGCTCCCGCCGCCATCGGCCAAGATCAACACGGCGGGCACGCCGGGATAGTCCAGGTGGCCATCCGTTTGCCACCACCACTGAATGGCGTCCACCGCAAATTCAGCGGTGTCAGCGGAGGTTCCGACATACACGAACCCGGCATTCCGCTGCGAATCATACAGCCCATACGGGATGGCGATGCCCTTCGCCAGCGAACGAAAATCATAGACATTGACCCGATGTGGATCTCGGCACCAAATCGTCCCGGCATTCTTGAACAAGCCGATCAACTCGCGTTTCTTGGTGTCCACATAGATGACGGGCCACCCGCGCTGGACAAAGGCTTGTTTTTGAGCTTGCAAATACTCGAACTGCTCATTCCGATGTGGGCTGGACAGGGCCAAGGCTTTGCGATTGACCTTGCGCGAATAATCCAGCGTTTCGAGCAACCGCCTCACCGTGGGGGGACTCGCCGGATGAGCCGCACCCAGGGCCGCACTCAAGCGGCGCAAACTCTTGTGTTTCCATTTGAGCGGACTGCACGGATCGCCCGCCGTGTCCTCGGCTAAGAGATGTTCCAAGGCGGTCAGGATCGTCGGGTCTTTTTTTCAACGCGGGGCCGCCCACCCCCCAGCGCGCGGATGCGCTCACTCGCTTCAGCTTGGTCCAACTCGTGTCGGCCTTTGGCGATAGTATCGACACTTAACCCGGTGATGCGCGAGAGCTGGCGGTCGCCTCCATGCCCCAGCCGCTGGGATTCTAGGCCGACGTAGAGTCGTTGCTGATGCTCATCCAGCGTACTCACCAGAAAATTCATTTGCTGGTGCAGGTCTTTGATCGGATTCGATCCATGTCGCCGACAGTCTGAACATTGGCAACGATGCACAGGTCGCTTCTGCATCAATCGTCACTCCGTAGAAATACGAACGGCGATCATTATACTCGGTTGCGCGTCTCGGCAGGTGTTCCATCTCAATCAGCCTTCGCTGATCAGATACCGGTAACCTCAATCGTGTACTGCGCAGAGCGACAGACCAAAATCGGAAGTTGTTTTTTTACAACTCCTTAGCAGTCCAACAGTCGGTGACAGGACACCGATGGTCTGATGAGCGATGTTGAGGGTAGCAGGAGTCAGGACTGCTTNNGAAGTTGTTTTTTTACAACTCCTTAGGAGGAATCACGATGACCAAGATCCGAAAGACCTATACCCGTGAGTTCAAGTTGGAAGCGCTGCACCTGGCGGACACCAGCGGTAAAACGAAAGCCCAAGTGGAGCGCGACTTAGGCTTGAGCCAAGGCCTGCTCTTTCATTGGCGGCAGGAACTGGCCCACCAAGGGGGCGAGGCCTTCCCGGGCCACGGGCGGCTGTCAGCGAGTGATGAACAGCTGCGGCAATTGGAGCGCGAGAACACCATTCTACGGCAGGAACGCGATATCCTAAAAAAAGCTATTGCGGTACTCACGCCGAAACCGCAATGATCTACGCCTACATCGATGAGCAGCGCGTGACCGCGTCGGTTGTTCGACTGTGTCATGCGCTGGGCGTGTCGACCAGCGGGTACTATGCCGGACGACAGCGTGGCTCGAGTCGGCGCGCTCTGGCCAATGAAGCGCTGCTGGTTCACCTGCGCGCGATCCGGGTTGAAACGCACGAGACCTATGGCAGCCCGCGGATGCACGCCGAACTGGTCGCCCGCGGTCAGACGTGCAGTGTGAATCGAGTGGCGCGTTTGATGCGTCTGAATCATCTGCCCGCACGCCACAAGCGGCCCTTTCATCCAAAGACCACTTGCCCGGACCTGACTCGCTCGGTCGCGCCCAATCGGCTGGCCCAAGATTTCACGGCAGACGCTCCGAATCAAAAGTGGCTGGGCGATATCACGTATATTCCGACGGGTCAAGGCTGGCTGTATCTGGCCGCCGTCCTGGATCTGCATTCACGCCGCATCGTCGGCTGGGCGCTCGATCAGACGATGACGACCGACCTGGTGCGCGCGGCGCTAGAAATGGCCCTCGGCCGTCGCCAGCCGGCGGCCGGCTTAGTGCATCATACCGATCGGGGCAGCCAATACACTAGCGCCGACTATCAAGATCTGCTGGCCAAGCGTGGTCTGCTGATCAGCCTGAGCGGCACAGGTCACTGTTACGACAATGCGCCCATGGAAAGTTTCTTTGGCACGCTCAAAGCTGAATTGATCTATCGGACGACCTACGCCACGCGGGCCGCGGCCCGGCAGGACATCGTTTCGTACATTGAAGGGTTCTATAATGTGACGCGCCGCCATTCGGCGCTGGGTTATCGAAGTCCCCTCGACTTCGAACGAGCCACGGCTGTGGCTTAACTTATCCTCCACTAAACTGGGGGAATATCAAGCACTGCACCGCATGTGTTCGTGTAAATTCGTGGATCAAGCATTAAGGTCGAATGCGACGCAACAGCCCTTCGAGGCGCACGGCGTCGAAGGCCAGCAGGCGGGACAATTCACGTCCGGCTTTCACCAGATAGGCGCGCTTTGCCTCGCCGCGTGAGTCGGCGGCGGTGCGCAGCGCGGCGGCCAGCAGCTCATCGGCGGGCGCGTCTTTGGCGTTGAGCACCGTGCGGAAGAAAGTGAATTC
>PMCF01000239.1 GCA_003154115.1 Anaerolineae bacterium | reverse complement strand
CTCTGAGCGTGTTTTGAGCCATGCCCTAAGTTCCTGTTTTTTTCGTTCTCGCCCAGCGCCAGAGGGCGCGCCGGGTGGAGGCGAACGCCAGGTTCTGCGGCACTTCAGCGGGTGCGAACAGGCGCACTTCTGCGGCGTCATCTCCCGCTTTCAGTTCTCCTCCTACGATCTGTGCGTGGTATAAGATCGTCACGATCGAGCCGCGCGGATCCGATCGGATGTGGTACGTCCCGACGATGCCCGTCACGCGCCCGATCAAGCCCGTTTCTTCGGTCAATTCGCGCAGCGCTGCGGCGATCGGCCCCTCGTCGATTTCCACAAAGCCGGCGGGCAGCGCCCATTCCCCTTGATGTGGTTCGTAGAGACGTTTGACTAGTAAGACCTTGCCGTCTTGTTCGGCTAACACACCAGCCGCCACTTTAGGATCGCGAAAGAAGACGAAGCCGCAATTGGTACACTTGCGCCGCACGCGCCCGAAGAGGAATTTGTCGCTCAGGGCGTGCCCACAGCAAGGGCAGTAGTTCATTTCAAGCGGTTTGGTCATTTTATCAATTGTACCGCAGACATGAAAAGACCCGATGGGCTTAGCTGGCCCATCGGGTCTTGTGTTAGTCACTCAACCGGAGTGATGACGGTGTATATGTACCGACCTACGGGATACCGCGGATGCGGTTCTCCACTGCCGGAGCGATCGGTTGCGTTAACGTCGGAATGTACTGGATCACGACGTCGCGCACGTAGTTCTGCGTATCAGCCACGATCTGGTTAAGCGGCCAGATCGTCGTCACGCCAGGATTGTTGAAGTTGCACGAGCCGGCCGCCAGGTAGTTGACGGTCGACACGGTATACGAGATCACATTGTCGTTGAGATCGACCACTGTGTTCCCGAACGAGAGCCCGCCCACATGCGAGACGGTGGTGGTGTACACCAGAGGATCATTGTTGGTGTAGGTGATGATCCCGCCCGCACTGATGTCTAACATGCAGGTGGTGTAGTACGAGTACCCGCCGTGGGTTGAGCCGCCATTCTTATAGTACCAGTAGTTCCGGTAACCGCGCTCCAGCAACGTCTTGAGCTGCGCGCCTGTCAGGTGGAAGACCACCAGCGAATTCTCATACGGCATGAGCGTGAACATGTCATTGATGGTCATGGTATACGGATTCGCCGGGGTCGCCGTCGAGGCGATCTTGCCGTTGGTCATCGCGCCGGAGAGATGGAAGTCGACGTGGAACGGCAGCGTGCTGTTCAGTTTCCACAGTGAGGCGTCGGCTTGCAGGTTGGCGGCATTCGTCTCGGTGATGTAGGCACTGGCCGCATCGACCGGAATCGTCGTTTGACCCACAACGCGATTCTTGTAAGTAGCCAGGAAGGTGTCGTAAGGCCGGATGATGGCCTTGGTCGCGGCATCTTCGGGCGTCGCGCCTCCGCATTGTCCACTGCTCAGGATTGGAGTGCCTAACCCTGTACAGACCGGAAGATCACGCCCGGCGCGCGCCACAACAGTATACCCACCACCCGCTTTGGGCAGCAAGCCCAGCACCATTTCACCCAGGAAAGCATTATAGGCCTTGGCCTGGTTAATGATGACCGGGGTGTTGTCCGGCGCACCCACGTAAGTGGGCAGGAACTTGTACGGCGCGTCGGGTGCGAGCGGGTCGGTGTGGCTGTGAGCGCCGACGATAGCGTCGATGCCCGTGGTCTGCGCGGCCAGATTGGTATCGACGTTGGCGTCGACTTCAACACTGTTCGGGATCGTGGTGAACCCGATGTGATCCAGCGCGACGACGACGTCATTGGCGGCCTTCAACGCCGGCGCGCGATTCTGCGCTTCGGTGATCGGATTGGTGAAGGTCAGCCCGGGGATGTTGCTGGGCAGTTCGTACTGCGGCACGCGATGGTTGCCGATGCCCAACACCGCCAAGTTGATGTTTCCGACTGGTCCAGGCAGGGTCTTGGTGATATAGGGCCGGACACCGACTTGATTCAGGCCGTAGACCCCCGGGTGAGCGGTGACGGCGGCTGTGGTGCTGTTGCTCAACAGGGCACCTGTACCGCTGCGAATGATCGGCAGGTAAATCATGTACGGCCGCGGCGTGTCATACACGTTCGCCTGCAGCAGCGGGAAGGTGGCCTGCCCCAACGTGCCGACAAAGATGGCGCTGCCATAGTTGAACTCGTGATTGCCCAGCGTCATGGCGTCATAGCCCATGGAATTCATCACCGCCATCATCGGATTCACGGTCAACGTTACTGGCAGCGTTGTTCCATCAGCGCCCTTACCGGTGAAGGCCGCTTTGTAGAAGGCCATCATCGCATCGCCCTGGATTTGATCGCCGCCTTCAAGCAGAAGGGTACGGCTCGGGTTGTGCAGACGCTCTTGCTTGATGAGGGTCGCCAAGCGGGTGTAGCCGGGTTGCGTGACGCCTTTCAACACGTAATCGAGCAAGTCGCCATGCGAGTCGTTGTGATGGAGGATCGTGACCGGCACGACTTCGGTGGTGGTGCCGCCGTAGGTGTCGGTACCGTTGCGAATGATGCGACCATCCAGTGTCCCATCATTGTTGGGGCCTTGATAGGGCGTAGTGATCGTGTAGTTCGCAGTCACCCAGGCGTTGACGGCATTGAGCATATCGCCCCAATAGGTGATATTGGTCATATACTTGAAGCCGTTGTAGCCGTCGCCACCGGCCGGGGCCAGGAACTCGTTGGTGCCGACGCTGTAGGTCTTGGTCATGACCAGCGGCTCATACAGGCCCGTGTTGCGGTTCTTGACCGTGATGTTGTACGCACCCCAGGCATAGGGCTGCGGGCCGGGATTCGTATCCGTGTAGCTGTAGTACGTGTACTTCAATCCCGCGGGCTGGATGACGCCATTACTGACTTGAGGCGCATAGTTGACCACATCCATGATTTGCGCGCCCGTCATCTTGCCTACGACGGTGGCGTTCCCGAACGGGAGGATGGTGAACATGTTCCCGTAGGTCAGGAGCATCGGCGTGTCTGTATAGACCCCGCTGTGGCAGTCACTTGCGGTGCTGCTCCACGTGGGTGGGAGTAACACAGTACCGCTATAAACCCCGGAGAGGCGGCACCAGTCGGTTCGGATACCGCCTGCGTTGTTAAAGAACAGGTCAATATCATTAGCTGGGTTGCCATCGTTGTTCAGATAGTTGTAGATGGCGTCGTCAACGAAGGTGCCCATCATGTTGTCCGCTTTAGCGTTGCGCGGGAGGTCGACCTTCGTGTAGCCGATGGGCTGGTTAATCTTCGCCTGGTAGACTGGGTCACTGGTCCAGATGGTGGCCAGCGCATTCTTGATGGCAACGTCTTGGGTGATGCTAGTCGTGACCGTGATCGGTTGCCAGGTGACGACTGTCGTATTGGCGGTGGTGTCGATCGTCAGATCGGCGCGACCGATCTTGCGGCCATTATAGGAGGCCTGGACAACCGTGGTGCCACTGATCACGGCTGGCATACCTGTGGGGTTCCCCTTTGAATCGACGATGTCCGTGTGGCTGTGACCGCCGATGATCAACGGGACTGACTTGCCGGCTTCCACCAGTTTCCTGGCGAGGGTCTTATCGCCGTAGACGGGGAAGCCATAGCCATAGCCGCCATCGGGGAAACCAAGATGCGACAATACGATGATCGTGTTGGCACCGGCAGCCTTGATCGCATCGTAGTAGTGGATGATCGAATCCGCCGGGTCTTTGAAGCACAAGCCCTGCGTCGCCGAGGCAATCGTAATGTATGGCGTTTCCTGAGTGGTCACGCCGACAATGCCCAACACGGCTTGATTGCCTGGTGCACCCACTGTCATGGTGATCCAGGGCTTCGTAAATGACGGCGAGGTCCAGCCCGCCGTGGCACAGTTCCCTGTGTCGCTAACGACGATGTTGGCTGACACAAAAGGATATTGAGCCTGTTGCGTCCGGCTGATTAAAGTCGGCTGCCCCCAGTCAAATTCATGGTTACCGAAGGTCGCGGCCTGATAGCCGAGGAGGTTGAACAGGTCGATGACCGGCGCGCCCTTGTTGAGATTGGAGAGCAGACTGCCTTGCATTTCGTCGCCGGCGTCAAGCAGTACGACGTTCGCAGCTCCGACGCTGGGGCGCACGACATCGCTGATGATGTAGCCGACACGTGCGATGCCGGGGTTGCTGCCAGAAGCTTCCAACTGTCCATGGAAGTCATTGGTATGCAGAATGGTGATCGTAACGACAGCATTGGGCGCCAGTGGCGAGGCTGGTTGCTCGACCATCACAGGCTGCGGCGCGGTGCTGGCTTGCAGTGCCATCAAAGGCAGCATGATGAAAGCCGCCAGGAAAGCCGCAAAGACAAACGATACTTTTAGAAACTTGGACATGGCTCTTCTCCAGAAAGGATTTTTACTTGGACTGTACAGCGGACATTACTGAAGATCGTGAAGTCTAAACACAAGGGTGGATCAGGTCAGAATCTTTGGTGGGTATTTCTCCTTTCATTGTGGATCGCTTCGTTGGACGTTTGGCTGAACGTTCAATTTATGTTGCACTTGGTGGTCGCGTGATGCCAGGCTAGCCAATCGTGCCCGGAAACGCGCTTACCTCCCTGTCTGCATTATCCGTGGGACTATAGTTGTAACTCATTCCCCATACTAAGTGTTAGTGGGAGGTGTCTCTGGATTTCCATGACAAATGTAACCATCCTGATGATAGAGCCACACAGCTAAATTCTCTCAGCTAGAGTGTAAAGTAACGTTAATCAACGGCCTGGAGAACATTTGAAACACATTTTAGACCCACTCAATCGCAAAAAGCCCGCCTTTGCTTGAAAAGAGGCCCGGCTCGGCTCAAGATAGGTGCTGTGTAACCAAATTGGGATAAGTCGAGAAAACGAGAGGTTGGGATCTCGTGGTGGCGCTTACGGCGTTAGTACAGAGATCACCTGCGTCCGATCGGTTGATGCATTATGGTGGTGTACTAGCAATATCCCGATCGATCCGTTCGCCGCATAGGCCGCCCCGTTGAACCCGATCGGTATCGTCGCCCCAGGTAGATCGACCCACAGGGGGCCGTGGGACAATCCATTGCCGAAGTCTAGCCCTGCGGTGGCCGCACTGTAGGTATGAGTGGTGCTGGCGTCGATTGGGAGGCCTCCCGCATAGGTCTCAACGCGATAGTTGAAGCGCGGATTCGCGTCACTCAACCCGATCGAGCTGGCAGGTACTGCCAGAATCATCACGTTGGTGTTGAACAGATCAGTGTCATAGGTGTCGGCTGGCAGATAGGTGATCGGCAAGAGGTAACTGTTGGCATTGTTGCTCAGTTTGATCAATCGGCTGTAGAACACGTCGTTGGCTTGTCCGTTCAGCGTGTCATTGGTGAGGACAAAATCGTTGGCGTGGCCTGCATATCCGCGGCCGGCCGCAGCATGGCATAGATCGGGACGCGCCGCATCGTCACCTCGCGTGTGGCTAATAACCCCAATCGCGCAGATACAAGAAATCAATACCGACCGTGCGTTTGCTGAGTTTGGCGATTAGCGGGCCGCGCCGTTTGAACTGCATGGTGCGGATCAACTTCCACACGCGTTCCACGTACACCCGATCGAACCCCGCCTCGATCGCTTCTTCAGTCGAATAACGTTCGTCCACCAGCAGGAATAAGAGCTGATCGACTTCGGCGTAGGTCAGCCCCATTTCGTCTTCGTCGGTCTGGCCGATCCACAAATCGGCGGAGGGCGCCTTGTCCACGATCGGCTGTGGCACCCCGATCGCTTGAGCGAGTTCGCGCACCTGCGTTTTGTAGAGATCGCCGACCGGGTTGAGGGCCGACGCCATATCGCCGAAGAGCGTGCCATACCCCAGCAGTAGTTCGGTCTTGTTGCTGGTGCCGATCACTAATCCCCGGTGTGCCGCCGATCGATCGAATAACACGATCATGCGAGCGCGCGCCATGAGATTGCCTTTGCGCAGCGGTGTCATATCCGGCGTGCGTGCGATGAGCGGATCGACCATGTCGCTGATCTCCACGGTCTCGCTGTGGATGCCTAACGCGTCGATGACTAGCTGCGCGTGATCGAGGCTGTCGGGCGACGAGGTGCGATACGGCATGCGCACGGCGAAGACGTTGTGCGCGCCGATGGCCTGCGCGACGAGATAACACGCCAGCGCCGAATCGATGCCGCCCGAGAGACCGATGACAGCATGCTCGATGCCCACTTTGCGGATTTCATCGCGCAGGAAGGTCTTCAAAACCGTGCGCGCCAGATCGGTATTGATGTGAAGTTTGCGAGTCAGATCAGGAGGTGTCATATGGATTGTCGATTTTAGATTTCGGATTGCTGATTGGATACGCACTACGCAACACGCACCACGTGTTACTTCTCTCCGGTGATTCTGCGCAGTTCGCGCAACGTCAACTCGGGCCGCTCGTCACGCAGCAAGGGTGTGCGGGCACGGCTGCGACGGATTTGCGCCAAATCGATCTCGGCCACGGTGAGCGCTTCCTCAAAGTACGGGGCTTGCACGACGAGGTCGCCATCGGGATTGAAGATGGTCGATCCGCCCCAGAAATTTTGCCCGTCCTCAAAACCCACGCGATTGGAATGAATCACATAGTTGCCAAAGATCGCCGCGTAGGACTTGTTGATCGTTTCGACGAAGCGCGCTGAAGCCAGGCGATCTTCATCGTTCAGTCCGCGCCCGGGGCTGGAGGAAGTAAGCAGCAGAACATCGGCGCCATCGATCCACGCCAGATACGGCGGGCTAAGGTGCCAGAAGTCTTCGCAGATCAAAATGGACATCCGCCCGAAGCGCGTGTCGAAGGCCCGAATGCTGTCGCCCGCATCGAAGAAGCGGCCTTCGTCAAACATGCCATAGGTGGGCAGGTACACTTTGCGATGCACGTGCATGATCTGTCCGCGCGACAGATAGGCCCCCGACGTGAAATAGCGCCCGCGCTCGTCGACCTCGGCAAAGCCGACGACCAGATCAAGCCGCTGGCTGGCTTCCAGCATGGAATTCATCAATGGATCGGAGGGCACGGCTTTGTGCGCGGCGAGGGCCATCGCATCTTGCAGCATGTAGCCGGTGAGCGACAGTTCGGGGAAGACCAGCAGATCGACTTTTTCGCGGGCAGCGCGATCGGCGAACAGCATGTGCACTTCGCAATTCGATCGCACGTCTGCCAATTTGGGGCTGATCTGCGCCAGACCAACGGTGATTTTCATGTGAGTGTCCTGAAGGGCTTTTGGTGTAACTTGTACACTAAGTGTACCGTCACACCACGCGGTTGTCAAGGGGAAGGAGATCAAGCCGCTGGAATATCATCGGGCAAGGTGAACCAGAAATCAGCGCCCTGGCCTGGTTCTGAATCGACGCCAATTTGCCCACCGTGAGCGGCTACAACACGATGCGTAATGGCCAATCCAAGGCCGGTGCTTTTCTCGCCACCGGTCGGCTTGGCGGATAGTCGTGCAAAATCCTGAAACAATCTCTGGCGATCTTTGGACGTGATACCCGGCCCTTGATCTTTCACGTGGACGCGCCAGCCCGTCGGCGTTCGCTCGGCGCGTACCCGCACCTGGCTGCCGGGCGGCGAGTATTTGACGGCGTTGGAAATGAGGTTGTCCACGACTTGCCGCAAGCGCAAGGTATCGGCTGGCGCGCTGCCCGCCGGAACATCTTCGAGGATGATCTGAGTGCCCTTGGGCGCCGCCAGCTTACGATGCCAGGCTGTGGCATCTTGTAAGAAATCCGCCAGATCAATCGGCTGCCGGTTGAGTGACAAGTGCCCCGCTTCAATCTCGGTGACATCCAGCAGATCGTTGAGCAGCGCCAGCATGTGATCACTTTGGCGTTTGACATCCTTCAAGAAGGGCGTGCGCTCTCCATCGGACAGCGGCGTGTTGTAATCCAGCATAAGCCCCACCGCTAATTGAATCACAGTCAGGGGCGTGCGCAGATCGTGCGCCGCCATGCCGAGAAAACTGTCTTTCAGTTCGCTCAGGTGACGCAGTTCTTCGTTCTGCTGTTCGATGGCCGCTTTTTGCGTGGCGATCTCAGAGACCAGCCGTCCTTTTTCAACGATGATCGAGAGTTGTTCCGCCACGTGCTGGAAGGTGTTGCTATGCGTTTCAGAATAGGTGTGGGCAGAAACACTAGAGAAGAAGATGAACCCGATGGGCACCCCATTGGCAATCAAGGGACAGGTCAGCGACGAGCGAATGCCTTCGTCCAAAATGGCGCGGGTGGACGTAGACTGCGGCGTGTGGCGCAGGTATTCTTCCAGATCGTTGAGAATGCGGGGCTGACCCGTACGGACGATTTCTTCCAGACTGCTGCCCGCCAACGGTGAAGAGTAACCGGCTGTAATCGTCATATGCGGCTGATCAGTCTTCATCCAACGCGCCCGTACCGTCTGGCCATCATCCTCGATCAACGATAGACCGATGCGATTGTAGGGGATCAATTCGCGGAAATCGCGGTAGACGATTTCGAGAATGTCGTCCAGCAAGACGCCGGCATTGATCTGTGCCGTAATCTTTTCGATCTTTTGCATTTCACGATCGCGCAGTTCCAGCACGCGCGCCAACTCGCGCAGCGCTTGACCCAACCGTCCCACATCGTCTAGTGGCGAAGCGGGCACTTCTAGATCAAACTGCCCCTGCTTGAGTTGCGCTGCGGCCTTAATGTACTGTGCGATGCGCGGGTCGCGCTTAGGCGATTCAGCCATGAGCCTGCTCCACCATAGATTGTTTGCCTATCCGTTGGACGCGCCACAACCCGATCGCTCCGGCGACGACTAAGAGCGCATCCAGCAGTTGATCGACACGCCAGCCGTAGAAGCGCGGTACCTCATCGCCGCGCGTAAAGCCGATGAGCAGCGCGCCAAAACTGTAAACTGCTACCACTAACCAATAGCGTGTGCCCGCGGCCCAGGTCTTTTTGCGCGTGACCCACCACATCAAAAAAAGGATCAGCGACCAGGCGGCGCCGATGAGCTGCGTGGGCCAGCGTGGATTGCTGAGGCCGCGCCAATCGGGCAGATCGCGGGCTAGAAAGAAAAATCGATCGCCGGGAAATAGTTCTGCGCCATAGGCGGTGGCCGAGAGATACGATCCGATCCAGCCGCAGGCGATGCCCAGCGGCAGGCCAATGGCTAGCAGATCGAGGATGGTTAGAGGTGATGCGTGACGCCGTGCGATGAACCAGGCCCCGATCGATCCGCCGATCAATCCGGCCTGCCAGTTGAGGCCGCCTTGCCACAGGCGCACCATTTCGGCGGCATGATCCTGGTAGTAGCTCCAGTTGATGATCACGTAACCGGCGCGCGCCGCGATCACACCCACGACGATGGCGGCCAGAATTGCGTCGAGCACGAAGGCCAATCGGAAGTGCTGCCGCCGCGCTTCGCCGAGACTGACGATCGTGGCTGCGATCAACCCGATCGTCATCCACACGGCATAGGTGCTGATCGTAAATCCGTTCCACTGCCAAAAAATCGGCTGCATGCTGAAAAGTATAGCACACCATTGCCACCCGCTGTTTGACGCGCCCTAAGCGCTCGGTTATACTCACTCCACTTTGGGTATATGATCAGAGGGTTATGATTCAGCGTAAACACCTATGGATTCTCCTTGTGGCGCTTGGCCTGGCGGCGTGTGCGCCATCCGCCGCTACACCGTTTGTTTCAACCATCACGCGCCCGGAAGGGCAAGAAGTGGTGCTGTGGCATTCGTATGAAGGCGCGCTGCGTGAAGCGCTGCTGGCCCAGATCGACGAGTTCAATGCAGCCAACCCGTGGCGCATCATCGTCGTGCCGGAGTATCATGGCGCGGTCAAACAGTTGGCGACCGATCTGCAAACGGCGATGAAAGCCGGCGCTGGCCCCGATCTGGCGATTCGCAATCCAGCGGATGTATGGGGCCTGGCTGATGCGGTGGTGCCGGTACAGCAATACATGAATGATCCACGTTTTGGCCTGACGGCGGACGATCTGAAAGACATCTATCCCGCGATGTTGGATATAGCGCGCGACCCGAAAGACAAAACGTTGATCAGCTTTCCATTGGGTGGTGAAGGCGTGGTGTTGGTTTACAACGCCGATGGCCTGGCGAGCCGCAACTATTTCACGCCGCCTAATTCATGGCCCCTGTTCCGGGAAATCTGCGAAGCGATGACGCGTGATGTGACCGGCGACAATCGCGTGGACGTGTTCGGCTTCGGCTTCAATCCACGCGCCGATTTCGCGACGGCCTGGCTGAACAGCCGCGGCGGCTCGATCATCAGCGACGACGGTACGCACACGACGTTCAGCAGCGATGAAGGTGTGCGCACTTTGACGACGCTGCAGGAGACGGCGAAAAGCGGCTGCTTCCTGCGCAGCGGTGAAGACGCCATTCACGATTTTGCGCGCGGCAAAGTGGCGATGATTTTTGCGCAGACGACCCAGCTGCCGGAAATCTTTGACGCCGTAGAAGCGCGCGGCGGATTTCGCTGGAATGTGTCGCCGGTCCCCTATGGCAAGCGCGATCCCTCGCTGACGATCAGCGGTCCGGCCTGGGTGATGTTGAAGAGTACGCCTGCCAAACAGCTGGCGGCCTGGCTGTTCATGCGCTGGTTTGCCGAAACTCCGCAAACGGTGCGCTGGTCACAGTTGACGGGCTTGCTGCCGCTGCGCAAATCGGCGGGGCAGGGCCTGGCGAACGTCTTCGCCACCAACGCCGGGCTTAAAGTGGCGTTCGATCTGTTGTCGGTGGCCCGCGCCCAGCCCGACATTCCGCAATGGGATGCCATTGCCGAATTGCTGGTTCACGCCGTCAATTCTTCTGTTCAGGGTAACGACCCCGTCCAGGCGTTGAATGATGCGGCGCGTTCGGCCGATAACCTCCTCATTCAATGACCCCTACCCGCAGGACCGGAGTTCTTTCAGACCCCGGTCTTTTCTGAAAGCGAAGAGTGCATGTCAGACTTGCTTGATTTCACCACAACACTCGCGCGTGCCGGCGGCCAGGTGCTGCGGGAACGCTTCTGGCAGCCGCGCGAAATTCACGCCAAAGGCTGGCGCGATTTTTATACCGACGCCGACCTCGCGGCCCAAACCACGATCGTCGATCTGATCCAGTCGCACGACTCGCACGCGGCCATTCTGTCTGAAGAAGGATTAAATCCACCGCCGGGTGCGACTTCACTGTGGGTGATCGATCCGCTGGATGGCACGTCCAACTATGCCCGGCAGCTGTCGTTGTTCGCGGTATCGATCGCCTATGTAGAACAGGGACAACCGATCGTGGGTGTGGTCTACGATCCGATCCACGATCACGTTTTTGCCGCCGAGCACGATCGGGGCGCGTGGCTCAACGCCGATCGGCTCCGCGCGGCGACTACGGCCGATATTGCCGAGGGGGTCATCGCGCTGGATTGGGGGCGCGAAGAACGGCCGCGCGGCTTGGCGCTGGACTGGTTGCATCGTACGGGCCGGGAATGCCGCACTATTCGCGCGATCGGCTCGGCGGCGTTAGGCCTGTGCTATCTCGCGGCTGGCCGGCTCGACGTCTATTTTCACGGCGCCCTCAAACCCTGGGATGGCGCCGCCGGGCAGGTGATTGTGGAAGAAGCCGGAGCGCGTCTGTTCAACTTTGCGGGTGCTGCGTGGAACTATTTTGAACCAGACTGCCTGGCCTGCGCGCCAGCGCTGGCTGACTGGGCCCTGAACTCTTTGCGGTAAGACTAAAAATTGTCAGATGCAAAAGAGTATGCTACGATAACCGCGCCGTGTTAAGTACAAAATCTTGGGGAGGCTTGAGAAAATGATCAAGGAGTTTCGTGAGTTCATCATGCGTGGTAATGTGATCGATCTGGCCGTGGCTTTGATCATAGGCGCGGCCTTCGGCGCGATCGTCAACTCGTTGGTGAAGGACATCCTGATGCCCATCGTCGGTTATGCATCGGGTGGCGTTGATTTCACGAACATGTTCATCGTGCTGGGCGGCCAGTCGTACGCCACGTTGGCCGAAGCCCAAAAGGCCGGCGCAGCGACCATCAATTACGGCGTTTTCATCAACACGATCATCACGTTCCTGGTGGTCGCACTGGCGATGTTCTTCATAGTCAAGGCGGCGAATCAATTGAAGCGCAAGCCGGCCGAGGTTCCCGCCGCTCCGCCAGAACCGACAAAAGAAGAACAACTACTCGCCGAGATTCGTGACTTATTGAAAGTGCGCCAGTAGCCAGATTTTCTCGACTTGGGGAGACGCGGGTCAGCCATGATCCGCGTCTTTCTTTTTACAGCTCTTGACACCGATTTCCCGATATGCTATACTCCCCTACAGTATGCGGTCCGTTGCGTGGGCTGCGCTTTACAGAGGATCAGCGTGCCAATTTACGAGTACTCCTGTGCCGACTGCAAAATAGAGTTCGATAAACTGGTGAAGCTGTCGGACGCAAAAGTTGTGCAGGATTGCCCGGAATGCGGCGGAGGCGGCGGGCGTTTCAGCTGAGCAGGCTGAACCCATCAGCCGTGCGCTGAACTAAAGGACTGAACCATGAAGGTTGAAGTCACTGCGACGAAAGAAGAATTGCAGAAGCGCCTGAAGCGCATCGAAGGACAGGTGCGCGGCGTGCAGAAGATGCTGGATGAAGATCGTGACTGTCACGAGATCGTGCAGCAGCTGTCGGCCATCCGATCGGCCGTGCAGGGCGCGAGCCTGGTGTTTATGCGGCAGTATGCATCCGATTGTTTGATGGGCGCCGACAAGACCGATCGCGCTTCGCGGGAAGTCATGATTGATGATCTATTGCAATTATTGGGCAAAGCCCCGTAGAAAGAGCGGATAACATGAGCGAGAATACCAAGAGCGCCAATTTAGTGTGGGAGGGTCAGGGCCTGGCGTTCCGCGCAATGGGCGGATCGGGTTATCAGCTGCGCTTTGATAATCCACCCGGCCCGGAAGGCGCCAGCCCGATGGAACTGGTGGCCTTAGCGGCGGGCGGCTGCACCGCCAGTGATGTGATTTCGATCTTGCAGAAAAAGCAGCAGGCGGTCACCGGCTTTGAGGTCAACGTGATTGCGCTGCGGGCGACCGAACATCCCAAGGTGTTCACCGAGATCGATCTGGAATACGTGGTGATGGGGCACCAGATCGATCCGAAGGCGGTGGAACGGGCGATCGAGTTGTCGTTGACCAAGTATTGCTCGGTAAATAAGATGCTGGAAAACACGGTGAAAATCAATCACCGCTATCGCATCGTCGAAGTAGAACCGGTGGCGGCTTAGCATGGGTACGACGACGACCACAGTTCACTGGCTGTCCGGCAAGCGCTTTGTCGGGATCGATTCAACCAATCATTCGGTGGTGGTGTCTTCGCAAGACGAAGGAGTGGGCGTTAAGCCATCGGATCTGCTGCTGATCGCCCTGGCATCATGCACGGCTGTCGACGTGGTGGAGATTCTCTCGAAGAAGCGCATGCCGATCGATTCGATGGAGATTACGACCACCGGCGAGCAGGATGCCGATCCGCCGTGGACATTCCGCAAGATTCATTTGAAGTGCCAGCTGAGCGGCGCGGGTTTGACTGAGAAGGCTGTGGAACAGGCGGTTCAGTTGGCTGAAGAAAAGTATTGTTCAGTAGCGGCAACGTTGCGCGCTACTGTGGAAATTACCACTGAGTTTCAGATTATGCGTGAGGGAGAATAGAAAAAATGAAAGAGCCGATTCACGTTTCCGATGCGAATTTTGAGAAGACCGTCTTGCAGTCCAAGGTGCCGGTGATTGTGGATTTCTGGGCGCCGTGGTGCGGGCCGTGCCGCATGGTCGCGCCCGTGCTGGAGAAACTGGCCGGTGAATATGAAAACAAAATCATCGTGGCCAAGGTCAACACCGACGACAATCCCGAATGGGCCATGAAGTACGGCGTGCAGGGCATTCCCACCCTGTTGTTCGTCCGCGACGGGCAGATCGTCGATCGGGTGGTGGGCGCGCAGCCGTATCCGGTGATCAAAGGCCGCATCGACAAGCTGGTCGCGCCGGTCATGGCGTAGAGGTTCGCTAAGGGCTAACAGCCCGCTGGATCATTCCCGCTCGGTGTCGTGGGGGATGGTCCAGCGGGCTGTTGTGTTGTGGCAAGCGTGCCGCGCTCTTTCTTTCAAGAGAAAGGTTGAGCGCGTCTGCGCCCTACCTACGGCTGACCGTGGAAAATTTCCTGCAACGCATAAACGACGAGGGGCTGCGCTTTGCCCTTGACAATCACCTCGCGCTTCACGCCACGGCTTGCCGCTGGATGGGATTCCACGGGAAGGTTTTCTGAGACGAGGATCTCATTGCCCTGCGCCTGGGATTCAATCCGCTTGGCCGTGTTGACCGCGTCGCCCAGCACATCATAGAACTTGACCGCCGAAGTGCCCAACAATCCTTCGATCACTTCCCCTGTGTGCAACCCGATCCCCGCCGCGAGCTGACGTTCAGCCAACGACGGGCTGACCTGCGCGCGCAAATCCAATGCGGCCGAGATGGCGATATCGGTCGCCACGAAGATCGCCATGATTTCATCGGCGGACATCTTAAACTTGACTGGCTGGTAGGTGTCAAAAACGGCCTCTGCAACCCGATAGTACAACAACAGCAAGTCGGCAATCTCCGGGGAGGCATGCGTTTCACACCAATTCGTAAAACCGCGAATGTCCATGAACAGGATGACGCGCTGGCGACGTGCCAGAGCCAGCGCATCTGAATTGGTGATGAGGCGATTCAGCAGTTGAGGCCCCAGCAGCCATTCGGAATAGACCCGGAGCTGCGCGCTGGTCTCTTGCAACAGGGCTAGATACCGGCGGGAGAGGAGATTGGCCCACGCCGCGCTCAACCCCAGCAGCAAAGTGGCGGCGACAATAAACTGGTGGCTGAGGTCGCCAAAAAACGCGCCAAGGGAACTGATTTGGGTGGGGTTAGTTTGAATCTCAAACAGGCCATACATGAGCAGTACCATGCTGGCGCGGATAAGATTTTCAAGGAGGATGCCGAGCGGCTGCCAGCCGCGCGGCAGGTGCGGGTCGAGCGCCTGCAAAGCGCCGATGCTGATCGCGAAGAACCAATACGCCAGGTGGTTTGAAGCCGTAAAAAAAGCCGACCTCTCCAGCAGACCTTCGATGACCGTGTACAGCGCCGGGCCGACGAGATTGCCCAAAAAACGGCGCGGACGCGAAGTGCCTTGCCAGCGGGTCAGGCAGTAGGCCTGTACTACGGTGCCTAACAGGATGATGTACAGATCGGGTTTAAGGAAATATTCAACGCCTTCCGACAGCACTTCAAACAGCACATTGATGATGGGAAACTGGAGGGAATTGCCCAGCAATTCCCTCCAGAAACGCTGGCGGAAGGTGCCCGCCATTCGGTCTTCGATCGGGTGATTTATCATTATTTCAGACCCGCGCTTCCCCGCCAGCGACTGATTGCACTGCGGTGCGCGTAGTATAGAGCGTTTTGTCGCACCGTCAAGCCGCTGGCATCCCTGTCATCACGGCCTTCACAAAGTCGCTCACGTCGTCCCCGGCGCGGGTTCGTGGCCGAGAGCGCCGCCGAGGACGGCGGCTAGAACAGCTAACGCCAGATAGTTCAGTCGGCGTCAATGGACTTTGCGAGAACCCCGCCCCTGTCACCGGACGCGCCCTGAGTGTTTTTGCCTCTTGACACATAGACAAACTTCGATATAATAAATCCATAGACGAGCGTCGATATGAAAAAAGTCAATCCGGTTGAGTTTGCCAAAGCCATCGCCGATGAGACCCGGCAGAAAATCATGGGTCTGTGCTGTTGTAACGAGTTGTCGGTGAACGAGATCGTCGAGCAGACCAGCGTCTCGCAGCCGACGGTGTCGCATCACCTCGCCATTCTGCGCGAGGCCGGGCTGGTGGAGGTGCGGCACGAGGGCAAGCAGACGTATTACACGCTCAATCAAGAACGCATGGTGGTGTGCTGCGGGCAGCTCATGCAGGTCTTTGCGCCGGAGAGTGAAGTGACCGAAGCCGTCAACAAGGCCCGCGCGGGCTAGTAGATCGATCGGGGCGAAGTGCGTCCCTTTCTTTTTAGCAAAATCCATCGACAAGTGTCTATATGAATCGACGCGACCCGCACGGCCGGCGGCAGCGTCTCAATCACTTCAAGGAGAATATCATGGAAGCAACGACGATTCACACGGCGGTGCGTGAGCACTATGGCGAACTGGCGCGCACGTCAAATTCTTGTTGCGCGACGGGCAGCAGCACGTTGTATGATGAAAATCTGATTCAGGCGGTTCCCACGGAGGTCAGCGGCTTCTCGTTGGGCTGCGGCGATCCGATCACGCTGGCGAAGCTAAAGCCCGGCGAAACCGTGCTCGATCTGGGTTCCGGCGGCGGCCTCGATTGTTTTCTCGCGGCCCGACAGGTCGGCGCGACGGGGCGCGCCATCGGCGTGGATATGACGCCCGATATGCTGGCCAAAGCCCGATCGAATGCAGAACGCTTAAAGGTTGCGAACGTCGAATTTCGCGAAGGCTATCTGGAAGCATTGCCGGTCGAGGATCAGAGCGTCGATGTCGTGATCTCCAACTGCGTGATCAATCTCTCGCCCGATAAGGTGCAAGTCTTCCGCGAAGTCTTTCGGGTGTTAAAGCCCGACGGGCGTGTGGCGGTGTCCGATATCGTGACGAATGGCGTGCTGCCGGAAGCCGTGCAGAAGAGCATGGAAGCATGGGGCGCATGTGTCGCGGGTGCGCTGGATCAACGCGACTACGTGCGCGGTCTGCAAGCGGCGGGCTTCGTCAACGTGCAGGTGCAGCCCAAAGGTCAGACCGATCGGGCGCTGGCCTCCCTGCCGATCGGTGTTCCGTTCTCCGCGACGATTACGGCCACCAAACCGAACGGTACGCTTGCTGTAGATCCGTTGGTGATTCCTCTGGAAGTTGAACCAGCGCAGGCCACAGCGGGCAAGTTCGATCAACTACTGGGTCAGGTCGATGCCTTGGACACGTTCGACAACGGCTACGATCTCCGCGTGAAAGGCGATGTTGCTACCATCCGCGCGCTGGTCGACGAGTTGAGCGCGGCGGCTTCATGTTGTTCACCGTTGAGTTTCAATGTGGTCGAGTCGGCTGATGGGGTTCACGTGCGGATCACGAACAACGCGGCCAGCCAGCCGACCACAACGGCAACAACGGGCTGCTGCAACTAGACCCATGTAATCCGCTTCCAACGATCACTTCAACTCCGGCGATCTTCCGCTAAATCCGGGTTGCCGGGGAAGGACCTAACGCCGGATTCAAGATAACCGTTGATAGTGGATTACATGGAACTTTCTAACGGAGCACATCATGACCAACATTCCCTCCAATCCCTACTTTGCCGCAGTGGCCGAGCAGTGGGATGAGATTCGATCGGGCTACTTCACCGAGCACATGCGTGACGCGGCGATCGCCAAAGCGAACTTGCCCGCCAATGCCGTCGTCGCCGATGTGGGCACGGGCACCGGTTTCGTCGCTCGCGGTTTAGTTGAGCGGGCCAGCCAGGTGATCGGCTTCGATGCCAGCCCGGATATGTTGGCGGTGGCGCGGCGCAACCTGGCTGAATTTAATAACGTGGAATTCCGCGAAGCAACAGGCAATCGCCTGCCCGTGAATGATGCGACGTTCGATGGAGTGTTCGCTAACATGTACCTCCATCACGCGCCCGATCCGCTGGCGACGATCAAAGAGATGGTGCGCGCCATGAAGATCGGCGGCGTACTGTGCATCACCGATCTCGATACACACGATCACGAATGGCAGCGTGAGCAGATGGCAGATTTATGGCTGGGCTTTGAGCGCGATGACATCCGGCGTTGGTATGCGGAGGCAGGCTTGCACGACATCGATGTAGATTGCGCGGAAGGCACGTGCAATGCCTGCGGGCCGGACGGCGAGGTGCAGCCGTTGAGTATCTTCGTGGCGATCGGGCGGAAGTAGGCCCTTCAAAATAAACCGAGCCGATCAAGACAAGACGTCTTGTCTTGATCGGCTCGGTTGTTTTAGCGAGTGCGATCGATCAGGGCTGCCCAGAATCTGGCTGGCTGTTACAGGCAAAGGTGTAATCAACGCGCCAGTTCTTCAGGATGGGCGTTACGCGCGGATCGGTTGTGGAGAGATTGGCGCGCAATGTGATGGCCGTGTTCGAGATCGGATTGATCGCTTGCAATGAGCCGCCATTTTCGATGTTGCGTACCAGCGTTGTGACGCCGTAGCCATTGAGGACATCCACAGTGAGGTCAGTGCCCGGCGGCGTGTCTGCTTCCCACGTGATGCGATCCCACGTGCCGACCGGACCAGTGGGGCAATCGCTGCGGAAGGCAAACAGATAAGCAGGACCTCGATAGTTGGAGTTGGTCGTGTTGCTGCCGCCATAGATCGCGCCGTCACGACAGGCCGCTAACACGACCGGCCCAGTGGTAGAAGCCATGCCGAGGTCCAGCATGCGATCGGCGCGTGGATCGTATACAAAGACACTGCTATCATACCAAATTGTGCGTCCGGTATATTCATGAAAGAAACTGCCGTAGATGCGTCCGCCAAGGCCGATGGCCAATGAGCGAATCTCAGCCACAGGTGTTTTACCGACCACCGTGACTTCATCTTTGATTGGATCGTAAGCTAACAGCTGATTGCTACAGCCGGCATAGATGCGCCCATCCGGCCCGGCGGCGAGAGTGTGGAAAGCGCAAGATTGTGGTGCACCCAGCACGTGCGCGTCTCGCGTGACGGGATCATAAACGACTAACTGTGCACCCACTCCCGCGTAAATGCGCCCGTCGGCCGTGGTCAGCGCGTCGATCTGGTACGTCGTCGTGACCGGCAATACGATGTCGGTAATAACTCGCGTGGCCGGGTTGAAGGCAAACAGCTGACCTTGCTGATACGAGGTCGTTCCACCGTAAACCACGCCATCGGCACCTAATACCAACGCCGCGATTTGATTGCTAGCGGATACCGGTCGGCCCAGGTCGAGTGTGTTGTGAGTGGCAGGCGTGTAAACAAACAAGGTTCTCCTCAGATTGGTGGGGGAG
>PMCF01000142.1:29436-29836 GCA_003154115.1 Anaerolineae bacterium | reverse complement strand
ACCATTTATCTCGGCCCGTAACAGTAGACCCAGGGCTTATCCCCTGCGGCTTAGCGCCAGGAAAGCGAAGTTTGACTTCATCCAGTGTTGCTATGGCGTATCCTGAATAAAACCAGCCCTGCCCATTGAGTGTTCCGGGCCGAGATCTTTGATAGTGATCAGGCCAGTTGCGTCTGAATAGATCAGTGGTGTAGGTGAGCACCCTGTGTGAGGCCGTCCATCCGGGGCGGCCTTTCCCTTTCTCCGAGAGGCGAGTATGCTATGCCGTCCATCCTCAAGAAAGGGACAGCCCGATCTGAATGGTTAGCTTAGAGGCCTCCTTCAGATCAGGCTGCACATGATGCCGCACGATTGTAACTGACTTCGGTGCTGATGTCCATGCGTACCTCGCTCAATTTGA
>PMCF01000142.1:0-29365 GCA_003154115.1 Anaerolineae bacterium | reverse complement strand
CCTGCTCGCCGTGATTCAGGTCGTGGCCATCACGTGCTTCGAAGACGTAGCCACCTGGGTGCAGGTCGCCCAGCGGGGTAGCGTGAACGAGGCCCCGTCGCCACGGACGATCGGCCGCTGGTGCGATGCGTTCGCTGAACACGCGGCGACCTGGTGGGCGGCGGTGCAGCGAACTTTGGCCGAACACGATGCGGGTTCGCCCGTGCTCGACCCGCTCGGTGAGGCCGCGGGGCCACGCGCGGCGCCGCGCGCCCTAGTGCATATTGCCGTCCACCTCCTGGCGTGGGCCACGCACCGGCCCACCGCCGCTACGCGGCGGACATGGGCAGACCCGCTGGACCGAACTAGCTGCCTACGGCCTGACCGATCGGCTCCGTTTCCTCTGGCACTGGGGGGCCAGCCGCGGCTTGGGCCGCTTGATCTAGCCCACAGACTTTGCGGATGGTGTCCTGCTTCGAAGGGGCGTATGCTGAGCGCGCCGATCAAAATCATTCCAGGAGTCAGTCGCATGTCACCGCGTCCCCCGTCCGAAACCGATCCCGTCGACCGGAACACCGCCATCGCCTTATTCCGCTATGGCCTGATCGCCCAACTCGTCCACACGCCGCCCGAAGTGGGCCAGCAAGAGCAACTCTTGCGCGAGATCGCGGCGCGCCCGTATACCATTCCCGGTTCGACGCGCACGCGGGTCAGTATCACGACGTTGCGGCGTTACCTCAAGACCTATGAGGCACAGGGCTTCGACGCGCTGCGCCCGACGACGCGCATGTTGGCGTGCGAAGGACCGCACAACTCGGCGCATTGCCCGTAGTAAATGCCGGCTGTATTCGCTTGAATCCACGTGGTGTTAATGTGATTGGGAAAGGCGTCGGTCTTGCCGTTCAGCTGCGGAATCCAGAAACTGTGAATGACATCGCCCGATGATATTTCGAGGTTGACCACCTTGCCCGTCGGGATGACGAGATCGGTCGCGGTGGTGATGTTGAGATCGGGATACTGATATTCCCACCAGAACCGATGGCCGATCACTTTGATCGTCATTTGCTCGGCCGCGGCCGCCGGTTTGGTGTCCAGCGTCTGCAACGCCAACACAAACAACGTCACCACGATCAAGGCCGGCAAAATCGTCCAGGCGATTTCAGCTTTGGTGTTGCCGTGGACCTGGATTGGTTCAGAAGTATCTTTGGCTTTGCGTCGGAAACGGAAGGCCGAGAATACGATCAGTCCTTCTACCACCACAAACACCACTGCAGCGATGATCAACACAATATTGAACACGTTGGCGATGGCGGCGCTGTTGGGGCCGACAGGGGCCAGCGCACTGGGTTGAGGCGGTGTGCCCTCTTGCGCAAAAGCCGGCGCAGCCACGACCAGCACCAACGCAGTCATGACCAGCAGCGCGCAGCTAAGCAACCACGCCCGACGGATCGGCGTCCGAAGAGACCCGTTCATTTGCCCTCCCCAATGCTTCAATTGTAGTTACCAGTGAGTCTCGAAACTGCGCGCGGTGCGCCCTTGTTCGCATCGCTACACAGCAGCACTGACTTTGAGGAAGCCAGCGCCGAATTCGTGGATGATTACACCCAAAAAATTTATACCCTCCGCAAAAAGAAGAGCAAGCTAATAATTATTTTTGGTCAAATTTTGTCCAGGGAATTTAGACGACGCCCCGAGGCTGCGAAGTGTTGGAATCATGTTTAATATCAATGTATTGAATTCATACTCAGGCTTATGCTATACTGTGGCTGGTTTCCCCACCCCAGCAACTACTGATATCAGTCGCAGGTCTTACAATTCAACTCAACCGGAGCGATTATGCTCGTGGTGAAGCTGCTGGGAGAATTCAACATCCAGCTAGACGGCCAGCCGATCGATATTCCTTCGCGCCCCGCGCAAACCCTGTTGGCCTATTTGGTCTTGCATCCCAACACCGCCTATCGTCGTGAAATGCTGGCCGGGTTGATCTGGCCTGATGCCAACGAATCCAACGCGCGCAGCAACTTGCGCCATGCGCTCTGGCGCATCCGCAAGACCTTGGGCGAGCCGTTAGGTCCGGCGATATTTCCGAGTGATGATCTCACCGTGACGTTTAACCCGCCGGCCGAGTGCTGGATCGACGCCAATCGCGTCACTGATAAAGCCACGGCCGCGACCCCGCTCGCCGCACTCAGAGAAACGGTCAGTGCCTATCGGGGTGAACTGCTGCCCGGCTTCTACGACGACTGGATCACGCTGGAGCGCGAACGGTTGCAGCTGGCCTTTGAACACAAGATGGATTTGCTCATCAACCAGCTGGAGCAGACCCAAAGTTGGCCGGACACCATCGAGTGGGCCGAGCACTGGATCAAGTTTGGGACTGCGCCAGAACCAGCCTTCCGCGCATTGATGACGGCCCATGCGAAGCTGGGCTTGAAAGCCAAGGTCAAAGAAGATTACTTGCGCTGCGTAGAGGCATTGGAACGCGAGTTCGGAGTTGAACCGTCTGAAGAAACGCAAGCGCTTTATCAGCAGCTCAGATCAACTCACCCGCTCGCGACACCTAGTCAGGCCAGACCTACACCGCCGCACAATCTTCCGGCACAGGCAACACCCCTCATCGGACGCGAGGCTGAATTAGCCGAGATCACCGATCGGCTGGTGAACGATCCGGGCTGCCGCTTACTGACGCTCGTCGGCCCGGGCGGCATCGGCAAGACGCGCCTGGCGCTGCAAGTCGCTACTCAAGCGCTCGATCACTTCAGTGATGGCGCGTTCTTCGTTTCTTTCGAACCCATTACCACACCCGCCGCGATGGCTGCCACGATTCTGAAAACGCTCTCCTCGGCCATTCACGAACAAAAAGATCCGCACGCGCAACTGCTCGATTACGTGCGCGACAAGAATATGCTGCTCGTCCTGGACAACCTCGAACATTTGCTGGAAGGCGCCGAGCTGATCGGCGAAGTGCTGTCCACGGCGGCAGATGTAAAGATCATCGTCACGTCGCGCGAACGTCTGCACTTGCAGTGGGAGTGGTTATACGAGGTTCAAGGATTGGACTATCCGCGCGACGACGCTGCCGTTGCCGACATTGAACACTTCAGCGCCGTGCAGTTGTTTCTGCAAACAGCGCGGCGCATGCGCGCGCGCTTCTCGCTGGCCGACGAACAACCGCACGTGCGGCGCATCTGCCAATTGGTGGAGGGTCTGCCGTTGGGGCTGGAACTGGCGGCCTCGTGGATTCGGGTCATGGCCTGCCGCGAGATCGCGCAACAGATCGAACGCAATCTCGATGTACTCTCCGATCAGCTGAAGGATGTTCCCGATCGGCATCACAGCGCCCGCGCGGTCTTTGAATATTCGTGGAGTCTGCTCGCGCCCGAAGAGCAAGCGGTCTTCATGAAGCTGGCCGTGTTTCCCGGCGGCTTTCGCCGTGAGGCCGCCGAAAAAGTAGCCGGCGCACCGTTGTCGCTGTTGTTCACCCTCGTCGACAAATCGCTGCTGCGCGCCAGCGCGACCGGACGCTATGACATGCACAACCTGCTGCATCAATTCGTGACGGAAAAGTTCGTGCAATCGGGACAAGAGTCGGCGATTCAACTGCGCCTAATCCATTACTACCTCGACTACGCCCAGCAACATCAACACGACTACGCCACGCTGAAAGAAGAGCGCCTTAATTTGATGGGATGTATGGAATTGGCACGCCGCAATTGGCTGGCACAGCTGGTGCTGGATTATGCGGAAGCGCTGGGCGAGATGTGGTCGGCGCGTGGACACTGGTCGGACGCGCGGAAAGGCTATGAGTGGGCGTGCGATGCGGCCAAGGCGCATGATGATGATCAAGAGTTAGCAGCGTACCTGTGCAAGTGGGGGGAGGCTTGTATTGAGCAAGGAGACTATGAGGAAGCTGAACATTACTTGCAGAGTTGCGTGGCTTTGCTCAAATCGGCAAAAAGCGACCGTGCTATGGCCGATACGCAGTATCATCTTGCACGCGTCGCCATTTTCCGATCCGATTATGCCACGGCTCAGCAGTTGCTTTCAGATAGCTACGACACTTTTGAGCGCTTGCATGACACGCTTGGGTTAGCGGAAACAACTTATGAACAAGCTTTGCTGTTGTATTACACCGGGAAATTTACTGAAGCAGAGAGCATGGCCCAGAAGGCGCTGGAGTTGTTACACCAAATTGATGCGCCTGCCAAATGCATCCGTACCTTGGATCTGTTAGCGGTTATCGCACTCCATGGGATGCAAAAATATGCTGACGCCGAGAAGTATTGTATGGAAGCGCTGGGAATTTGTAAACAGCTCCAAGATCAAGGTGACAAGGCGACCGTGCTTTACACGCTCGCGGAGGTTCATCGGTGCCAAGGCCGACTGCAGGAAGCACGAAGCGAAGCTAAGGACAGTCTTACCCTGGCCCGGCAGATTGGCGATCGAAAGACACAGGCCCACGCGTATTTTCGCTTGAGTGAGGTCGACAACAATCTGAAGAATTACGCTGTAGCGCTAGATGAAGCTAGGCAGAGTCTCAGTATTTGCATTGCGCTGCAAGATTTATGGGGAGCTGTCTACGTCCAAACACATATCGGCAATTTGTACGCCACTATACAACAACTCGACCTAGCCTGTGCTCAATGGGCCGAGGCGCTTGCGCGGGCTGAAGCTCTTCATCATCCTGCCATTCATGAGTTGCGCAAGCGCCTCGGTCAAACGTTATAGCAGCTATATGGCTATGGTCATTTCGTGTCTGGCCCAATTTCCGCCCAACCGCCTGCCATCATCAACCACCACCAATCGGGAACATGCGGTTGTCGCTGGATGTCGGCAATCCATGCCGCAGAATCGGCCTCGAGTTTTGTCTTCCACTGCGACCAATCAAACGGCTGCACTGTTTCATGAATCACGCCCTTAGCCACCGTCGTGTTGAAGTGGGTGTTCTCGAAAGCATCGTATAGATCGCTGCTCGTCGTATTATCCGTCCAGTCGCCGGGTTTCACATCTTTGAGCAGGTCGAGCGCGATGCGCACCAGATCGTCTACCACGTCCGGTAGCGTAAACAGTGCCGTGAAGAAATTGAGCGGCACCACCTTGGCGGGTTTACCCTTCTCCTCCGGCAGGAGTTGAACCGACTGACCGTAGTCGGTGCTCAGGAAGTCAAGCCAGTTTTGCCACATGACCTTGGCCTGCTGCGGCCAATTGCTTCCGGCGCCCGCAGCCTGATTGAGCACCTGATGATAGATGAACGGACGAATGGCTGGTGTCGGATGATATCCGTCGCTCCGGCCGAATTCCTCGCGCGAGGTATGCTTCTGCAGATCTTGAAAGTCTTCCGCCATCACCGGGCCGGCTATCAGACAGCCATACACATCTGCAAACACTTCGGTCAGCCAGTTGTACCAAGTGGTGAACTCCGCCGAATTCGGTTTGATCTTTCTCCGCAAGAGATCGCGCAGCTTTTCAAACGCCGCGCGATAAATCGGCACGCCTGCCTTTTTGCCGTGCCAGAACACGTAGTGACCCGTTTCATGTGGAATCGCCAGATAGTCACGGCGGGAGGTCAAGGCGATATACGGTACCGCAATCAGAGCGACCTGGGCGTAAGGAATCACCCGAATGGAAGGTATCTTGTGGAAGTAAGTCAGCGCTGCGGTGCTAGGTTCGATTAGGTTTGCTTTCACTGCGTGGCTCAACGCCAGCGAAGCCAACCGATCCGCATTGCCCAGCAGCGTGTCGCGCGTTGCGCCGTCACCCCACCCGCGCTGATCGATCACTCGCTGCAACATGTCGATGTCGTGTTGAATCTGCTCCAGCGTGACCGAATACACATAGTCAGGCGGGAAATCAGTGTTCCGGGCCGCCGGGTCGCGCGTGAACAAAGTGTGGAAGTAACAGAGCTGCTTCTGCGCAAACTCGTTCAGGCTATCGATCAGCGTCTTGATCGTCGCCGAACGCGCCACCGACACATTCTTCCAACGAATCTGCATGGCCGTTAGCACCGCCAGCAGGCCGTCCATTCGCACTTCCCACACATCTTGATTGCTTGACGAAGCGTCGCATGTAAACGGGGACATATTGCCCTCTCCTTTGAGTTGGTTATTCCGCCCGCCGCACAACTTTCGAGCGAATTGACGCCCTTAGCATACCCGCCCCCCGTTTACGCATCGTGTTTTTGCTTCAGAACCGATCTACCCAAAATTTATCGAAACCCAGTTGTAACGCAAAACACGCTAACGAAACGCCCGTGCCTTATACTGCCCGCAGAAACAGGCGCTTTGGAATGTTTGCCTAGGAGGCCGACCATGTCTTATTACAACTCGCTATCGATTCTTGATCCACCGCCCGCTTACCGGGGATTCAACGCCGTGCCAAGCGCGTTGGAATTCGGCTGCCGTATGCCCTTAGCTCTGCAACGGACTGATGTGCAAGCGGAAGTGACACTCTGGTTCAAGTTGGAGCGCCAGGCCGGGCCGTTGACTCAAGGCGCGGTCATCCGGGCCGCCACCCTGCCGGCCGGCGGCAGCATTCAACTCCAGCCCATCAATGGGCACTCGCGCTTCGTCCTGGAGACGGATAGCGTCAGCGTGTTTCGCTGCGAGGCAGTGCCGGCCGAAGCGCGCTATTGGCGCAGTTTGCTGCACAGCTTCAGCCAACTCGGGACGCAGCGATCCGAGTGGAGCAGGCGCACCGCCGACCCCATACACATCGACGGCGAATCGGTCAGTTATCCATTTCTCACGACGGTGCTGCAGAGCCTGGTCGAGCGAACGGAGGCGCTCAGCCGGATGAGCGAAGCGGCAGCGCGGGCCAACCGATCGGAATCGAGTGCGGGCGAGACACCGCTGCCAGCGCGCCGACTGATCAATCCGAATCGACACCGGGCGATGACGCTCTTCTTCTATCAGGCGGATAAATACGAGGTGGTTCGCTTCGGATTGCGCCGCATCGATCGGCGGGTGGCCGCCCCGACGTTGTCGATCGAAGCGGAGATCCGCACAGAGATCGATCAGCAGCTGCGGCAACTCGACCTGCTCGATCCATGCGGCCAACTGACATCAGGAGCGCTAAGTCAGTTCGGATGGCAGCGCACCTTTGTGCTGCCCACGCCGCATATCCTGGTAAAAACCTGTTTGGCCGATACCAGCAGCACCGACTCGAGCGTTTTTAGCGCGATCAAAATTGACCCGCGCCAGCGCCCAGGACACGCTGTGTAGGCCGACATCGCCACCAGGATCTAACCGGATGGTTCTATCGGCGGCTCGACTCGTTGAGTCGAGCCGTTGCATTATTCAGCATTTAGGTTGACAATGGGTGTACACTAAACTGGTAGAGAATCTTCTGGTGTTCTGGCAGGCGAGCACCCGCCGATTTTTGTATCGTCTTTCATATCTCGACGCCCAACAGCGGCCCTAATAAGGAGCATCCTATGCAGCGCTTCCTCTTTGTAGTGACCGTGGTACTCGTGGCGATTTCGGCCCTGACGTTGTTCACCGGTTGTCAATCCGGGCCGGCCCCCACGCCGACCGAGACAGCGACCCTCCAACCGACTTCGGCCCCCACCTTCACCCGAACCCCGCCGCCCACCTGGACGCCGACTTCGGAACCGACGCAGCCGCCCACCGCGACACCCACACCCGCCGCTACTTCCACGCCCGTCCCTGAAGATGTGTGGGTCGATTCGGTGGCCGGTCTGAGTTTACGGGCCGAAGCCAAGACCACGGGGAAACTGGTGGCGGCACTCAAGCAGCGCCAGCATCTGGTAGTGATTGGTCCATCTACAGGCCCCGACACCAGTGGCATTACGTGGCAGAACGTCCGCACCGACGATGGTCAAATCGGCTGGGCGTCTGCTCAATTCTTGACGAAGACCAATCCCGCGGGTGGAACACCTGCACCAACGGCCGCTCCCACTCAAGCACCGGCAACGGCGGCACCGGCAACGACGGCACCGGCAACGACGGCACCGCCTAGCGCAGCTTCGGGCGAAGCGTGGGTGAATTCAGCGAATGGCCTGAACCTCCGCGCACAGGCGGTAGCGACCTCCACCATGATCGTCGTGCTGCCCTTTGGCGCACACGTCGTACTGACGGGCGGGCCACAGGGGCCGGATGCGGGTGGCATCACCTGGCAAAACGTCCGCACCGACGATAGCAAGACGGGCTTTGTCGCCGCGCAATTCCTGTCGGCCACCAAGCCGGTGACCACGACGACGCCGACACCTGTCGCGACACCAGCCGCGACCACACCTGTCACATCGACAGTGCCCGCTACGGCAACACCCGTGCCGGCTAACACAGGTTCAACGGGCAACGTGTATGTCATTGCCACCAACGGCCTCAACCTCCGCTCGCAACCCAACTCGACGGCGGGCGTCGTCGCGACATTGACTTACGGCCAACGTCTGACCGCTCTTGCCCCAAAGGGCACCCCCGATACGGGCGGAATTGCCTGGCAAAATGTCCGCACGGAAGCGAATCAAACCGGCTGGGCGGCGGCCGATTATCTTTCGACCACGCCGCCCGTCACCACGACCACGGCTCCCACTAGCACGACTGCCCCCACCGGCACGGTGGCCGTGAATGTCACCAACGACTTGCTGCAACGCATCAACGACTTGCGCAATCAAAACAACTTGAGCGCCGTAAAGTTGAATACGCCGTTAGCGACGGCCGCGCAACTTCACAGTCAGGATATGGCGAAAACGGGCAATGTGTCGCATATCGGCACCGATGGCTCACAGCCTGCACAGCGCATCGGCGCGGCGGGTTATGGCGGCTCACAGCGCGACGAGATCATCTACGGCGGATCGGCCAGCGCCAACGATGCGTGGTATTTCTTGACCAACGATCGCCGGAGCGCCAATATGATCTTGAACCCGATCTACACCGAAGTGGGTATCGCCGCTGTCACGGCCGGCAATCGCACCTATTACACCATCACGTTTGGCGGGCCGTAAGACTTCTTCAACATCAGCGGTATGGAACAATCCCCATCTTATGGTGGGATCGACTACCCGGTTCGCAGTGAGCCGGGTAGTTTTGTTGTGCCGCAGTCGATTGAAACACGTGCACCGCAGGCGGTTGCGTGCGGTGCACGTGTCGCGCCTCAAGAGCGTTCCGCCGACCGTTCAGCGATGCCGTTGCCACTCCGGAACGAGCCGTCGACGGCGCAGCGATGGGTTCAACGCCAGGCCATCTCCGCCTAATGCACAACGGAGCCGTGGTGTCTCGACTCCGTTGTGGACAGGCACTATCAGCCACACTCAGTTCGGGTATATTGGATCAGGCCGCGGAGCGACGTCGCTTCCAGATCAACAGACCGCACCCGATCCCAAGCAGCGCCAGCGGCGCCGCTAGACCGATGGCGCTGATCGATCCGATCGGACTGGCGGAAAGGCTTTGAAGACTGACGGCCGTCGGCGCACTGCCGCTGCCCAATCCGAACGGTGAATACGAAGTGATGTTCTGCGCCTCAACCCAGCAGTCTAGTTGCCCGGCATTGCAGGTGGCCGAACGGCTGTAGTTGTTGCCGGCTACGGCCCAACCGGCGTTCCAGTGCCAGGGGACTAGGAGACTGAAAGTCTGGTTGTTCAATTCACCATAGGTGTAGTAGAAGCGAACAGTCGCACTTTGAGATATGACGGGAGTGATGTTGAAACAACGCGTGATCAATTGATCGCCGGTGTTGGTGGTGCAGTTCTGATTGCCGCTGATCGCCACTGTGGTGGTGCTCATGTTTCCAGTCGAGGTGATGATCGCCCCAAAGTATTTGTTGGTGTCGCCGGCTGCATTCTTGATGTTCAGGAATGTGACGCCAGTTCCATTGATGTTCCCGGTCTGTGCCAGCCCACCATTGTTGGCGACCGCGCCTTCTACCGCAACATTGTTCGTGCCTAGCACGAGTATGCCGCCGGGGTTCGTCGTCAAGTTGTTCTGCACGGTCATGTTGGTTGCTATGCTCGTGGTGCTGCCATTGGCTATGGTCAAATTGTTGAAGTGCAGGCTCGAATCGACCGCCGTCACGACCAGATCATCAACATCTACGTCCCATTGATTGGCAAGACTATAGGCATGGAAGCCTACATAGTAAGTGCCAGCAATGGTCGGTGTAAACGTGCCACTCCCTTGTTGCCAGACCATGTTGATGACATTATTGTTGTTAAAGACCTGAGTTGTCATGGCCGCCACACTCTGGTTGTTGCCGATATGAACGGCGAGTCGTTCGGGGTACGAGTCGCTGTGCGCACCATAGTTGAAACGAATCGCATACGCTACACCAGCCTGCAGGGCGAAGCCCGGCGAGAACAACCAATCATCGGCCTGATTGGTTGGATTCCACTGATACATGGCGTGCACACCTTGATCGGGCGAGTTGGGAGGCGTTGTACTCGCAGTGAAGAACCACGTTGTACCATCGCTGTTGGCATCGTTGATTTGCCAACCTGTCATACTCGAAAAATCATTGCTATAAGCCAATGCACCGGGTTTCTGGAGCGTCTGCGTTATTCCGCCCATGATTACCGTGCCACTGCCTTGCACAAAACTGGATGGGGAGTCCATGAAGTCACCCCTGATAGTCAACGTTGAGCTATTCGCGTTCCAGACACTGCCGCCGAGAAGATTTAGATTGTTGACGCTCATGGTCGAGCTACCGGCGTTCCAGACCGAACCCGGATAAAGATAGACATCGTTGACGGTAATGGCGCCGATCGCCGTCACCGTGATATTGCTTCTGACTACAGCGCTTTCCGTATAAGTTCCGGTGTAGACCGTGACCGTTCCGCCGGTCGCCACCGTCCCGATCGCATCAGCCAATGTTGCATAACAGGGTGTGTTGCCGGCGCAGGTATGAACTGCTGAGTCAGCATAGGTGTTGGCTGGCGCAAAGGTATTCGCCGTCCACGCCCCTCGTCCATGCGTACCCGCGATGAGCGTACTGGTGCCCGTGCTATTGCCGCCACCCATCCATTGTAAATCAAACACGGCCACATTGGCTGGGCCATCGCCATTCTTTCCAGTGCCAGTGGGGACGTTCCAAGTCGTCCCTGTATCTACGCTCGCAAAGACGCCAATTTCAGTGCCCACGTACAGCCAGGCCGAGTTGGCGGGATTGATCGCTACGGCATAGATCGGGGCTTGAGGCAGATTGCTCGTGATGTTGGTCCAGGTTGCCCCACCATTTGCCGTGTGCCACAGGCGATTTGCGCCAAAGCCGGTAAAACCAACATAGACGATGTTGTTGTCGTTCTTATCAATGGCGATACTGCCGATCTGCGTTCCGGGATTGTCGGCGCCGATATTGGTATCCACGCGCGTCCAGGTCGAGCCGCCGTTCGTCGTCATATCAATTTCGCTGTTGCTATAGCCCACCCAGATGATATTCGAATTGCCCGGCGCGACGGCGATGGCATTGATGCCACTCCCAATCGACGATTTGATCGCTGCCCATTGCGGACCACCTGTCGGGCTGATGTAGACATACGGTGTCCTGGCATCATTGCTGACCCAGAGTGACAGGCCGCCCACCAACAACCGATTGGGATTGTTCGGATCAAGCAGGATCGGTGCGATGAATGGCGCAGTGCCATTGCACGCATCATCAATGCGATACGGCGCAGAACGGCAAGTCCAGGTAGTGCCGTTATAATAGGTCCCGTAAATATCCTGCGCGGTACCTCCGCCATCGCTGGAACGGTTCACTTTGCCGTTCGTGTATTCATTGTAAAAGTAGTTAGGATTAATCGGATCAGCGGCAGATTTGCCCCCATCACCACCGTTCGCCTTAGTCCAGGCATTAGGTGCGCCGGGCGTATATTTGCTTACACCATTGTCCTGCGCGCCTCCATACAGGACGCCGTTATTGTTACCCGAGACGCCATAGAATTGTGTGACGCCCAAGCCGTTGTTCAGATAGACCCACCCATTGTTGTAACTGGGGGGATTGTTGCCGGCCGTGGCGATATTGCTCGTATAATACAATCCGCCATCATTTCCATTCAGCACAGCGGTGCTTGAACCCGGAATGGAGACTAGGGCATGATGATCCGCATGAGGTGAAGGTGTGGCATTGGGCCAGGATTGCGTCCAATCGCTGATCTTGGTAAACGAAGTCCCACCATTGGTCGATTCATACAAATCGAGACCGGCGGCAACAACGATGTTGGGATCAGCGGGACTCACCCAAATCGTATTATCGTACCAACCCTGACCCGATTGATAGCCTCCGCCAGCGTTCACGAGCGTATAGGTATGTCCGCCATCAGTACTTTTAAATAAGGTGCCGGTGCCCTGATCGGCACTGGCATAAACGATAGAAGAATTGCTGGGTGCATAGGCCAGTTCGATGCGCCCCACGGTGTTGGAAATCCCAGTGGCGGCATTCCAGGTCACACCGCCATTGGTCGAATAGTAGGCATTGCCACTCGCACCGGCCACCGCATTGTTGATATTCGCTGGATCAGTTCGTAGGTCCATTGTCCTGGTCGAGAATGGATGTGACCAGGTCGTTCCACCGTCCGCACTGCGGTAGATTCCATTGTTTGTTGCCGCCAGCAGATAGGAAGCATTGGAGGCAATGGCAAGTCGATTCACATAGTTGAAGTTGGAATTGTTCGTATTGGAAAGTTGCGCCCAGGTGTTGCCACCATCCGTGCTTTGGAAAACACCTGCGCCGCGCACGGCATCGATGTTGTAGAACCCTTCGCCGGTGCCAGCATACATCACATTAGCGTTCGTCGGATCGACGATGAGGCTGCTAATTGCCAGGTCTGACATCCAATCATTGATCGGCGACCAGGTCGTGCTGGTCGAGCAGCAGTTGGTCGTCTTCCATAGGCCGCCGGAGACGCCACCTATGAAGACTGTGGTAGCACTGATCGGCAAAATGGCGCGGATGCGACCGCCGATATTGCCGGGACCCGCAAAAGTCCAACTCACATTATCGATGCCGGCCACATTGGGTTGAGGGCGACTCGCTTGTTGTTTCACCAGGGTCGCACGCTGATTTAGCGCTTGCATCAGCGCACCATCGGGAATGCTTCCGCTCTTGTCTTTCATCTGATCGAAGCGGTACTCGAAGTAGGCTTCAATGGTTTCGCCTTCATTTTCTTCGCCTTCTCCGGCCTGGGCGCTCGCTGATTCTCCGTTTTTGTCGGCGTCGGCATCCACTGGCTTATCGGCATCGACGGCTGCACCCGCGTCGTGATCGACCTTCGCCGCATCTGCATCGATAGCCGCCTCTGGAGTGCTTTCCTTCGCAGGTGCAAGCGACGCAGGGGCGAGTGAGATCTCACCGGGCGACTGCGCCGTAACCGTGTTCGATGACACCACGACGGGTTCAATGAATCTGGGTAAGCCGGTCGGCGGCGAACCGGCCAATGACGTGCAGCCGGCAAGCACCTGGGCGAACACAAACAGCAACAGGATTAGGATTCGACGATTGCGCGACGAGAGTAACGATGACATGAAAAAATCTCCTTGTTAGATTTTTGAAGCAAAGTTCTTGATTAGGGTTGGGCTTGAACGGGAAAGACAATGCGCATGATGTTAGGCGGACAAGTTGTGCCAGCGGGGCACGGCGGCGTCTGGCTGGTCAAAACGATCTCAGTGTGACCGGCCGCATTGACGCGGAAGAACCATCCATCGGCGCCGGGTTGCTGCATCTTATCCGGCGGGGTGAGCGGCGACAATACTTCCGATCGATAACTCACGTTCCACTCCTGACCGGGCAAATCCTGGACGTTGATGATCTGGCCGACTTTGACGGTTGTCTCGATCTGCTGCTGCGCTTCTGTTAATACGACATCAGCCCGAGTGGCGGCCAGGTTGGTGGGTGTCGGTGAGGCTACTGGAGTTGGAGTACGATCGGGCAGTGGGGAGGCTGTCATGCCCGGCGTCATCGGCCCAGGTGCTGTGACAGCCGGCGGCGTGAGCGTCGTCACACGAGCAGGCGAAGCACACGCCCCCAGGAAGAATAACGTCACCACATACAAGCCCAGGACAAGGAAATGTGAATCAGGGCGTACCCGGCCTCGCCCGACTATGTTGTGAGCAACTCTCCAAACAACCATCGTTTGTCTCCCCCCTGTGCGTTTCAAAACTTACAATGAGCGTGTCACATTTGCAGCTAAGATTGGAATGGGTCTGACAGGAGCGTATGGCGATTTAACCATATGGGCAGGCACGTCGTCAAGTTACACTTGACGTGTTTAGTCGCTCTGTTCATCATGCTTTACCGCAGTGATCGGCTGGCTTATTCCAAATCGAGCGGGCAAGCTGTGCCGCAGCGTATCGACACACGAAAAAGATCGCCTGTCACCTGTAGTGGGATCTTGAATGGAAGCGACCCAGGTGACCTGTTGATCGTTTGTACTTGCCAGAGCCAAAGCAAGTATGAGCTGTCGGGCCGCAATTCTTTCACTGCGACATAGCATACAGGACACGCGTCACAAAATCGTCACAAGCGAAAATTGGCCTTGTGATTTCAGTGTGGCCTATGGTATTATTTGCGCCTACCCAACAGTTCAGAGTGGCGAGCCAACCCGCTCTGTCCTGCACGGCCATAGTTCAGGAGCCTGATTTGCCACATCTGTCCCTCACCTTTCTCGGCGGCTTTGAAGCCGCTTTAGACGCGAGCCAATCGCGACTTTCGACGCCGACAAAGTGCGCGCCCTCGTTCAGATTCGCGCCGGCGCTAGGCGGGCCAAGTGGGTTCAGGGATTGTAGATTTTCGTAGCCGTTCTTCAACTTCCACTGCAAATATCCAATCCACACCACAATGCTGGCGAGTTGATGCGCGCAATGATCCTTCTCACTGCCGTACAACTGCGCGGGATTCACGCGCGGCTCAAAATCATACAGGCCCAGGCTCGCTGCAAACGCCATCACCTGCCGTTCCAGGTCTTTCAGCAACATGAGGCAAACATACAAAAAGTTGCCGCTGCCGCAGGCCGGATCGAACACGGTGAGGGCCGCCAGCCGATCGAGAAACTGGCCGAGCAGTTATCGGCGAATTGATGGGGAGTAAGGGTTGGCTGCATGCGCTCAAGTATAAAACAAACGCGCGGCGGAGGCAAACGCCGGATCGCGCCCAGCCTGAATGTCCGTGGTACACTTGCTGCAGAAATCAATGGGGTGTGGCTAAACTCAGTTGATCGCCAATGTAAGGGCAGGGCCTTGCGCCTGTCCAAATGCGGGCGACCGCGAGGGTCGCCCCTACGACTCAACCAGATTTAGCCACACCCAAATCAATGAGAAGGTAAGTGACGCCACATGCCCGTTCATCAAGCCACCGCGCAAGCGCATCCCAACATCGCCTTGATCAAATACTGGGGCAATCGCGATCAGGCCTTGCGCCTGCCCTCGAATCCATCGCTCTCTATGAATCTGGACGGCCTAACGACGACCACGCAAGTCGAATTCGATCCATCACTCAAGTCCGATGTGTTGATTCTGGATGGACGCGAAGTCACCGGAGCAGGACGCGAGCGGGTCGGTCGCTTTCTCGATCAGGTGCGCGATCTCTGCCAGACCTTTGAGGTTTTGGAAACCTCAAAGGTCTACGCCCGCGTCGAAAGCCGCAACAATTTTCCAGCGGGGGCGGGGCTGGCCTCCTCGGCGTCTGGATTTGCCGCGCTGGCCGTAGCCGCCAGTGCCGCCACCGGATTGAAGTTGAGTGAAGCCGAGTTGTCTCGCCTGGCGCGGCTAGGTTCTGGCTCCGCTTGTCGCAGCGTTCCCGGTGGTTTTGTGGAATGGCCGTCAGGCGCAGACGACCGATCGAGTTTTGCGTATTCCATCGCTCCGGCTGATCATTGGGATCTAGTTGATGTCGTCGCCTTAATCGATGTGGAACACAAATCAGTCGGATCGACCGAAGGGCATGCCGTGGCCGATACCAGTCCGCTGCAAGCCGCCCGCGTGGCTACCGCGCCCGATCGGTTGGCGCAGGCCCGATCGGCTGTACTGGGCCGCGACTTCGCCGCGCTGGCCGATGTCGTCGAACGCGATTCATTGATGATGCACGCGGTAATGATCACATCAATCCCTTCTCTCATGTATTGGCAGCCCGCGACCATCGCCGTGATGCAAGCGGTAGTGCAGTGGCGCGCCAACGGACTGGCGGCTTGCACGACGATCGACGCCGGCCCCAACGTGCACGTGATCTGCTCTGCCGAGGCGGCGGATGAAGTGGCCCTGCGTTTACGCGTCATTCCCGGCGTGCGCCAGGTCATTACCGCCCGCGCGGGCGGTCCGGCGCGCCTGCGCCCCGATCTCTGATTAACCTTTAACCCCGCCTTCATTGCGGCGTCTAAACGGGCAAGGTATAATATTAATCAATCGGATTGGCCACTAGGGCCGAAATCGCCACTGGGAAAGTTGAGGATGCAAAGAAGAATCAATGGGTGAAGTTAATCCCGTATTGCTAGTGATCTCGTTTTTGATCGTGCTGGGACCGCTGATCATGCTGCACGAGTTAGGCCACTTTCTGATGGCTAAACGCGGCGGCATCCGCGCGCTGGAATTTGGCATGGGCTATCCGCCGCGTGCCAGGAAACTGTGGCGCGGCAAGGGCTACGTCGTTATCGATGGGGTGCGCTATGAAACGCCGCGCAATTTCGAACTGCCCTGGGACTGGTTGATCTACCCGAACAAAGCCGTAACCCTCACGTATGATGAACTCAACGGCAAGGCCGTGGCTCGTTCGATTGAATTGGCCCCGGATGTAGAAGCGGCTCTCCTACAACCACCGCCCGCAGAGAATCAACCCGCACTTACCGCTCAAGTCGATCATCAAGCCGTTGCCGTGGCGCCGCCATCTACGCCGCGATCTGCGCCGCCACCTGCACCCAAAAAGCGCAACATTACAATGCAGCGCGGCGCACACGAACTCAGCGGCATCGTCGACGACCTTGATCCGGGCACGGAGTATTCGCTCAACTGGCTGCCCATCGGCGGCTTCGTGCGGATGTGGGGTGAAGAAGGCGCTGTGGGTAAAGGCAGTTTCAACGATGCGCCCAAGCGCTGGCGCGCGGCAACGCTGCTGGCCGGGCCGGGCATGAACCTGCTCATCGCGTTAGTTGTGTTCACGCTAACCTATATGTTGGGGTACCCGTCTATTCCCGCCTTAGTCAGTCAAGTCACACCAAATTCTATAGCTGCAACGGCAGGCTTACAATCGGGTGATGTTATTGTATCCATTGATCGTAAACCACTCCGTTCATCCGATGATGTGGAGTTATACGCCCATGCACATCAAGGACAAGCGATTCCATTGAAGGTCCTACGTAATGGGCAAGCAGTTCAAGTAGAATTACCTGCCGTCGTGATCAACTCGACCGATCACGCGCTCAGCGGGGTGCAATTGGAGTCAAGTATTAACGTCGCCATTCAAGGCGTAGCCAAAAGCTCTCCTGCTGAAATGGCCAAACTACAACCAGACGATTTGATACTGGCAGTGGATGGTCAAACAATTACTCGGCCCAACCAGCTACAAGAATATATCAAAACTCATGTTGGCCAAGCTGTCACGCTGCTAATCCAACGCGGCTCTCAGAAAACCGAGGTGGCGCTTACACCACGCACACCAGATCAAATTCCTCCAGGTCAAGGCGCTATAGGTATTGAACTTAGTTACCTTAACAATTATAAACTCGTCAATTACCCACTCACGCAAGCCGTGGCCAATGCATTGGATGATATCAACGCCACAGTCCAACAGATCGTTACCCTGCCTATGCGCTTACTCGCACGACAAATCGCGCCGAGCGATGCACAAGTGGTTGGACCTGTTGGAATCAGCCAGTATGCAGAAGCTGCTGTGAAGCAAACCGTGCAGACCGGTGAACCCTTCTGGTTCTTGAATCTCTTTGCGGCAATCAGCCTGGCGCTGGCGATCACGAATTTACTACCTCTGCCCGCCCTCGATGGCGGACGATTGATCTTCGTCATCCTGGAAGCCGTTCGCCACAAACGCATCTCGCCGGAACGGGAGGCCGTCGTCCACTTCGTCGGCATGATGGTGCTGCTGGCGTTGATGGTGCTCATCACCATTCAAGACATCAGCCGTTTGGCAAATTAGAGTAAAATAGGGGCGAACAATTCGCCCCTATTTTATTCATCAATACGGTGGGAAGAACAATCTATGAAAACACTGGATGACACTCTAAAGAATCTGGCCGAGCTGGATGAGCCGATTTCGGTGGCCGGATTGTATGCCCTCTCGGGCACGGATAAGGCCCAGATCGAACAGGTCAAGACCGTCTGGAACACGCTACCCGACGATCGGCGCGCCACGATCATGCGCCATCTGGTGGAGATTGGCGAAGAGAGTTTTGAGACTGACTTCAACGCCCTGTTTCGACTGGGCCTGAATGACTCTGATCCCACGGTTCGAGTGGCTGCGGTCAACGGTCTATGGGAAGAAGCAGAAGATCCGGCGTTGATTGCGCCCCTGTTGAATCTGCTGCAAACCGATCAAAACGATCTGGTGCGCGCTGCCGCGGCCAGCGCCCTGGCGCAGTTTGTGTATGCGGGCGAATTGGAAGAGCTGCCCGCCGAGAAAGTAAAGCCCATCATCGCGGCCTTGAAGGCCATCTTCAGGAATGCCCTGGAACCGATCGAGGTACGCCGCCGCGCGCTGGAAGCGCTGGGCTTCCTGGGCGACGACGACACCCATCAGATGATCGCGCAGGCCTATCAGCACAATACTGATCTGATGCGGCAGAGCGCCGTCTTTGCGATGGGACGTTCGCTGGATGCGGAGCGTTGGGGCGCAACGGTCATCGCCGAAATGACCGCGCCTGAACCTGAGATGCGCTACGAAGCCGCGCGCGCGGCCGGCGAAATGGAATATACGCCCGCCGTGCACGCGCTGGGTGATCTGCTGGAGGATGTGGACGAAGACGTGCAACTGATGACCGTCTGGGCGTTGGGCCAGATCGGCGGCGACAAGGCGAAGAAGCTGCTGATCGCGGTGATGGACAGCGAGGCCGAGCACCTGTACGAAGTGGCCGAAGACGCGCTGGCCGAGTTGGAGTTCAAAACCGACAATCTGGACTTCTCGCTGTTTGACTTTGACGACGACGAAGAAGAGTGGGTACTTGACGAAGAGCTGGACGAAGACGACGACGCTTGAGTACCCTGCTCGAAATTCTGGTTCACGACATTCTGCCGATCTTTGTCGTGATCGGCTTGGGCTATGCCTTCGCGCGGCGCACGCAACCTGAACTGCGGACACTGTCGCGCCTGACCTTTTACATTCTCAGTCCGTGTCTCGTCTTCATCTCGCTCGTCGAATCGGACATCGCGGGCGGTGAAGTGGCGCAGATCGTCGTCTTTGTCGTAGCCCTCACGCTGACGATGGGAGTGCTGGCGTTTGTGGCGGCCCGCTTGCTGCGCTTGTCAACGCTACAAACGTCCGCCTTTTTACTGGCGGTCATGTTTGTCAACGCCGGAAATTACGGACTGGGCGTCACGCGCCTGGCGTTTGGCCCGGACGTTCAAGCGCGCGCCGTGCTGTATTTTGTGACCAGCAGCGTCATGGTCTACACGCTCGGCGTACTGATCGCTAAAGGCTTCGCCGGGGGTTGGCGCGGTGCGGTGAAACAATTGCTGGGACTGCCGCACATTTACGCGTTGAGCGCGGCGCTGATCATTCGTGCCCTGCAGTGGCAAGTGCCGCAACCGATCCTGGAAGGTCTGCGCTTTCCAGCCCAGGCCGCGATTCCGCTGATGCTGTTGTTGCTCGGCGCACAGTTGGTCAACGCCGAAGTGGGCCAGTACTGGCGACCGGCGCTGGCGGCTGCCGCACTGAGTCTGATCATGGCGCCACTGGTGGCCTTCGGGTTGGCGAGCCTGTTCGGTCTGGCGACACAAACTCGTCAGGCCGTTGTCCTGGAAGCCAGCATGCCCGCCGCCGTGATTACGACGCTTATTGCAATCGAGTTTCAAGCTGAACCAAAGTTGGTCACCGGCGCCGTGGTCCTATCGACTCTGCTCAGTCCCATCACTTTGAGTATTGTCATTGCCCTGTTGAAATGAAGATGATGCGACGTTATTGGCTGATTTTGATCATCACCTTAGGCCTGCTCCACCCGATCGGCGCAGCTCAGGCCGATGGCCTCACGTTCAACGCGCTGAGTGCTTCCTATCAATTCGCCGATCAGATCACTTTCACGGCGGCTGTCTCCGGCCCGTCGCCCGTCACGCGCGCGACGGTGTTCTTCCAATCAGGCAGTCAACCACCCTACTCGCATCCGGCTGATTCATTCACGCCGGCCACCTCCATCATCCTGACCGCGACGATCGATCTAAAAGAAACCAAATTGATTCCCTTTAGCACGGTAAGTTACTGGTGGGAGGTTGTCGATCGAGCGGGCGGCACTGCGCGCAGCGAAACGAAAACGTTGATCTACGTGGACAACCGTTTTGCGTGGCAAGACCTTACCGCCGGGCCGGTGCGCGTGCATTGGTATCAAGGCGATTCGGGCTTTGGCAGCGCGGCGGCCGGTGCGGCGAGTGAAGCCCTGCCCAGGATTCAACAGCAGATCGGCGTTGAGCCGCCCTCGCCGCTGGATGTGTATGTCTACGCTTCCACGGCTGATCTGCGCAGCGCCGTCGAGTTGGCCGGGCGCGAGTGGTTAGGCGGTCAGGCCCGGCCTGAACTGGGTGTGGTGCTGGTCGCCATTCCGCCGGGTGATAGTGCGCGTCTGCAAATGCGGCGCGACATTCCCCACGAACTGACGCACCTCATGACATTCGTTGCGACCACGCCCAATTACGGCTCCGCGCCGCGTTGGCTGGATGAAGGACTTGCCACCTTAAACGAAGGTGATCCCAATTCGACGCAGGCTATCGCCGTGCAAGATGCCGCTGCCAAGAACAAGCTGCTTCCCATCGAGAATTTGTGCGGCACATTCCCGACGGATGCTTCGGCGGCCTTGTTGGCCTACGGGGAAAGTCGCAGCGTCGTGCAGCAGATCATCAACGAGTATGGCAGCGCGGGCGTGCAAGCCCTGCTCGCCGCGTATCGCGATGGAGCAACGTGCGAAGGCGGAGTGGAACGCGCGCTGAATACATCGCTGACCGGCCTGGAAGTGAAGTGGCGCGCGCAGCTGCAACCGAACGCCTCCAATCCCACGATACCCACAACCTCATCGCCCTCAACCGGCATCCTGCCCTGGCTGTTGTTGATTGCCGTGATCGTCCTGCCGTTAATCGTGATTCTGTTGTGGCGATCTCCGCAAAAGCGTGACAAGATGACACGCTGACAAGATGGCGCGGTGATCATTGGCCTCTTGCATCTTGCTTCCTGCATCCTGATCGACTATCCAACTACAAGACTACGTGACCATATGACTAACTTAATCTTCATGGGCTCTCCTCAATTTGCCGTTCCGACACTCGAAGCGCTGGCGCGCGAGCATTGCATCCTGGCCGTCTTCACGCAGCCCGATAAGCCGGCGGGGCGCGGCCAACAATTGACCGCCGTGCCGGTGAAGCACTGGGCCGTCGCGCACAACGTGCCTGTTCATCAACCTAAATCATTTCGCAAGGAGCCGGCTGCGATCGATGTGTTGCGCGATCTGAAGCCAGAGGTGATCGTCGTCGCGGCGTACGGATTGATTCTGCCGCAAACGGTGCTTGATGTGCCGCCGTTCGGCTGCCTTAACGTGCACGGCTCGATCCTGCCACGTCATCGCGGCGCTGCGCCCATCACCTCCGCGATTCTGGCCGGTGACGCCGAAACGGGCATCACCATCATGAAGATGGATGCCGGACTCGACACCGGGCCGATGTTGAGCGTGGCGCGCGACGTGATTCGATCCGACGATACGACGGCCTCCCTCAGCGAACGCCTCTCACATATCGGCGCACAATTGATGGCCGACACGCTGCCGAAATACCTCAGCGGCGAGATCACGCCGCAGCCGCAGCCGACAGAAGGCGTGACCTACAGCCCCAAGATCGACAAGGCTAATGCGCAGATCGATTGGAGCAAGCCTGCCAGCGAGATCGAGCGGAGGGTGCGCGCTTACACGCCGTGGCCGGGGACGTTCACGTTTTGGAACGGGCAGATGGTGAAGGTACTAAAAGCAGGATGCAGCCCCACAAGAGTGTTTCGCGGGATGCAAGATGCAGGAAGCAAGATAGGTGAAGTAGTGAAGTTCAACGACGAATCGATCGGGGTGATGACAGGCGAAGACATGCTCGTCTTGAAAGAGATTCAGCTGGCCGGGCGCAAAACAATGAAGGCCGAAGACTTCGTGCGCGGGCAGCCGAAGTTCATCGGAGCGGTGTTGGGATAGAGAGACGGAGAGATTGAGCGAAAGAGAACGTGATCACGCACCACAGCCATCATTGCGAGCGCTTTCGCCCGGCGCGCCTCCGCCGCTTTGCGGCGGGTAAGGCGTCAGCGAAGCAATCTCAGTCCCGGTTGGCGGGGATTGCTTCGTCGCACACAACGCTCCTCGCAATGACGTTCTAATCTAACATTGGCGAATCACTCATCACGGAGGCATGCTATGAGACTACAAAACAAGAGAGTTGCATTTCTACTTGACGAAGGTTTTGAAGATTTGGAGTTCTGGGTCACGGTGATGCGCTTGCGCGAAGAAGGCGCGCGGGTGATCATCATGAGCCACGACGGCAAGCAAGAGTATCACGGCAAGAATGCGTTGACCGCTAAATCAGAAGTCAGCGTGAAAGACGTGAAGGCCGCCGACTTCGATGCGGTGGTCGTGCCCGGCGGCTGGGCGCCCGACAAGATGCGGCGTTACGAAGAGATCAAACGCTTCGTCAAAGAGATTTACGACGCGGGCAAGATCGTCGGGCTGATCTGCCACGCGGGTCTCGTCGGCATTTCGGCGGGCATCGTCAAAGGCCACAAAGCCACCGGCAGCCTGGGCATCAAAGATGATCTCGTCAACGCGGGTGCGACCTGGGTGGATGAACCCGCCTTCCGCGATGGCAACCTGGTGTGGGGTCGCGTCGTAGCCGACATTCCCGATTTTTGCCGCGAGTTAGTCGCCGCAATCGAGCGGCCATAATCAGTTGACGGTGTTTCAATTGCTCCAAGCCCGCGTCCCCGCGGGCGTCATGCGCTACACCTGCCGACTGCGACGCCCAGCAAGCCACCGTCGCGTTGCGCCGGGTAGGGCCGGACGCGGGTCGAAGAGCGACGTGAAAACCTGCCCAAGAGTGAAATGCACGCAAGCGACTATAATCAGTTGACGATGTTGCGCGGTGATGCTACGATTTCAATACCAATTGAGATCGCAGGGAGGATATCAGTATGAGTGAGGTAATCACACTCCGCATTCCCGATCGACTGGCGCGCGATGCGCGAGCGGTCGCTTCATATACGCACCGACAGATGGAAGATGTCCTGCTGGAATGGATGGATCGCGCCGCGGCTAATCCACCCATTGAGTCTTTGCCCGACGAGCAAGTTCTGAGCCTGTGCAAATTGCAGTTGAATCCGGCGCAACAAAGCGAATTGAGTGATTTGTTAGCCCGTAACCGGGAAACCAGCTTAACTACCGCTGATCAAATACGCCTTGACGAGCTGTTGAACGAGTATCGGCGTGGCATGGTGCGTAAAGCTCAGGCCATTAAAGTAGCCGTTGAACGTGGCCTGCAGCCGCCGTTGAGTCACGCGGCATGACGCGGCCTTATTTGCCGGAAGAAGTTGAAGCGCGCGTGCGGGCTGCGGCACAACATCGTTGTGGTTATTGCCTCAGCCCGCAGCATTTGGTTATGGCACGCCTGGAGATCGAACACATCTTGCCTCTGGCGCGGGGCGGCAGCAACGACGAGTCCAATCTGTGGCTGGCGTGTCCGTTGTGCAATCGCTACAAAAGCGACAAAACCTCAGCTATCGATCCTGACGCCGGCCTGGAAACTCCGCTGTTCAACCCGCGCATTCAACTATGGAGCGATCACTTTCGCTGGTCGCCGGATGGTCTTCAAATCGTTGGCCGCACTGCGGTGGGGCGCGCGACAGTGTCTGCCTTGCACCTGAGCGACGATCCAACTTCACTGGAAGTTCGCAGCTATTGGGTGGCAGCGGGCTGGCATCCTCCAACTGATTAATTCACCATGAACATCCTCATCATCGGAGCCGGAGCCATTGGTGGATTCATCGGCGGCAAGCTGGCGGCTCACCACAACGTCACGCTGTTCGATCGCGCGCAGCTGGTTGAGGCCGTGCGTGAACGCGGCCTGCGCATCATCGAACCGGAAACCGAAACGACCGTCACAAACCTTAGCGCGTTTACCTCGTTGAAAGAAGCCTTCACGCAGACGCCGCGCTTCGATTTGGCGATCGTGTGTGTCAAGGCCTACGACACCGTAACGGCGATTCAAGCCCTGCGCCCCTACGCCGATCGAATCGATCGCATCCTGACGCCGCAAAACGGCGTCAGCAACGAAGACCTGCTGGGCATGGCGTTTGGCCGGGCGAAGATCATCTCTGGAACGATCCTCAATCCGATCGCAGTGCCAGAGATCGGCGTGGTGCGGCTGGAGAAGACGGGACGCGGCATCGGCCTCGCGCCCGTAGAAGGTTCGATCGATCCGTTCGTCGATGTGCTGCGCGCCACGCAGTTGCCGGTACGCATGTATGACGATTACCGCGCGATGAAGTGGAGCAAGCTGATCTTGAACCTGATCGGCAATGCGACCTCCGCCATTCTGGATATGACGACACGCGAGACGTTTGCCGATCAGCGCGTGTTCGAGATCGAAGTGGCGCTGCTGCGCGAAGCCCTCGCAGTGATGCGGGCGCAATCGATCGGAGCGGTGAATTTGCCCGGCTCGCCCGTGCGACTGCTGGGCCTTGGCATTCGCTTCGCACCGCGTCCCATCCTCCAGCGCATCCTCCAGCCGATGGTGGCCGGCGGACGCGGCGATAAACCGCCCTCACTGTTAGTGGACATGCGCAACGGCCGGGCTCAATCGGAGATCGACGAACTGAATGGCGCGATCGTGCGGGCCGGAAAAACGATCGGAGTGAAGACGCCCGTCAATGCGGCGCTCGTCGGCATCGTACACGATCTACTGGAAGGGAAGGCCGATCGGGCCGTGTGGCGGCGCAACATCGATCAATTGGTTCAATTGACAGGCATGTAAGACGCGGCTATACTCTGCGCGATTTTATTACCAGAGGAACAAGAATGCCCCCGACGATCGATGAAATTATGCAGCGCTTGCCCGTCGTCTTTGATGCCAGCCGGGCGCAAGGTGTGCGGGCCACGGTGCAGTTCGACTTCACCAGCGACGGCGGCAAAAAGTATATAGTGCGTATCGCCGATGGCAAGTGTACGACCGTAGCAGGTGAAGTGGCTAATCCGGATGCGACCCTGATTTCCAGCCAGACCACCTATCAGGCTGTCGCCGATGGGCGTCTGAATGCGGCCACAGCGTTCATGACCGGCAAGCTCAAAGTAAAAGGCAACCTGCAGCTGTTGATGCGGTTCCAACAAATCTTTCACCAGCTGTGATTCAGCACACCGTGAACCACAACGACCCGCCTGATAGCGGGTCGTTGTGGTTCACGAAGGTAAATTTCCCCAGCCGCGGCGTTCAAGCCACTCAAGCGGAGAACCCCGGTTTCTGATTTACGGAAACAACCGCCGTGCTTTGACCTCGGCAATGGCATCCCGCCGAAAACGATACAAGCGCGCGGGACGCCCTTCGCCACTGTGATAGGTATCGGTAGGCTCGATCACTTTGGCCTCGTTGATGCGGCGGCGAAAGTTGCGCTTGTCGAGTGGTTCGCCCAGAATGATCTCGTAGGCCTTTTGCAGCGCGCTCAGGGTGAACTTTTCCGGCATCAAGCGGAAGCCAACGGGTGAGTATTCGATCTTGTAGCGCAGACGGGTGAGGGCGTATTGCAAAATCTGGTTGTGATCAAACGCCAGCGGGGGCAGCTCGCCGATCGGCCACCAGCGCGCCTCACGCGCGTCGCTGCCGGCGGTCACCGCCAACGGCGCAGGCACCAGGGCGATGTACGCCACGCTGATCACACGCCCGCGCGGATCGCGGCCCAGCTCACCAAAGGTATACAGCTGTTCCAGATACACTTCGGACACGCCGGTTTCTTCGCGCAGTTCGCGCCGCGCCGCCGCTTCCAACGCTTCGTCGATGTGCACGAAGCCGCCGGGAACGGCCCACTTCCCGCGATAGGGCGCGAGATCGCGCTTGATAAGCAGCACCTGCAATTCTTTATCCCGCAAAGTGATGATGACCACGTCAACGGTTACAGATGGTTTAGGATAATCTTCCGCAGTCATGAACAAACCTCGCTATTGGTGTTATCTCAACACTAAGATACCGCCAATGGCGAGGCTTGTCAAGCGCAGCTTAGTGCCCTGCCCGCTGCCACGGTCTTGGCAACAAGCGCGGTACTTGCTGTTGGTAGGTGCGATAAGCCTCGCCGAATTCGCGGACGAGCTTACGCTCTTCGAAAATGGATCCGAGGTAGAAATACAGATTGCAGCTCACCGCAAAGGCCAGCCAATTCACCGACATGGGCGAGGTGAGATACAGCACGATCAGACTCAACGTATACAGGGGATGCCGCACGCTGCGATACAGTCCGATGGTGACCAACTGTGCGGTAGAAGTCGAATCGATCGAGGATGGCTCACCCAACTGCCGCAGCCCCAGAAAGAACCAGGCATCCATCTGGTAGACAGCATACACCAGACCCAACACCGCAACTACCTTGATTCCCCAGGCCACGCTATTCAAAGGTTCAGGCAAGCGATAGAGTTCATGATCAGGCAAGCGAAACACCAGATACAGAGCGGGCAGGATCGTGATGAAAGCGGCCACGTTGTACAACAGGCGATAGGTGGCCGTCGCGATGTTGTGTCCGAGTAACCGCTGCACAGCCGCTTTTGCTGCGTGAGAAGCCAGCAGCGAATGGATGAGGCCGAAAGCCATGAGGAGGATGAAGATCAATAAGGCATTGAGCACAACACGATTGTATCATGAAGCAATTGGGATCTATGGCTGGTTTGAATTAGTTGCCCATACCCGCCGTATTACGGCGGCGGGTATGGGCGCAGTCGGATAGGCGGTGGTTGATCAAACCGGCTGAAGCCTCGATTCCGGAACCTGTCAAAGTCCAGTTACTGCGCTACAGCCGGAACGATATCGATCCGCGTGGCCGTAATCGTCGTGCCACTTTGGTCCCCCCTGACCATGATTTGCATATTCGATGTGATGTCGGCGCTCGTGCCAGCCACCTGCCGCACAATCTGCCCGTTCGTAGCAAGACGCACTTGCGCCGTTGAACCAGATGCTGTCTTGATCGTCAGCGCGTCGCTGGATACGGCCGTCACCGTGCCGAAAAGAGGCTGTCCAGTTGGTCGGGTCTGGTCATTCACTGGTGCTTGATTGCCCGCTGGTGGTTGCCCACCTGACAGTGGTTGCCCACCTGACGGTGGTTGCCCGCCTGACGGCGGCTGTCCACCTGATGGCGGCAGTCCACCATTATCGTTGGACTGCCCTGCTCCATCGGGTTGAGGCCCGCCGCCACCTGCATTCGGCGACGCAGCCTCCACGCCGATTCGAATCTGAGCCGCAGTGAAGACATCGCCATTCAAACTACCCATAGCACTCAATGTTTCGCCGACCGAAACATCAGTCATGGTGATGGTCGCCTGTTTGAACACCTGCGTACTGTCGGTTAAAGTGACGGTGATCGTGCTTTGTTGTCGTGAATCTTGCACGGTGAGAGTAGAGCCATCCACCGAAATCACCTTACCCATCACGCCCGGCGCCATTTGCATCTGACCATTCTTTGCCGGAGCCGGGCCTGAAGGTGCTGCTGCGGGAGTTGGGAGTGGTGATGACAATGCCGCTGCGTTGCTCATCGCCGCTGAGTTTTGCGCGACTTTCGGGGGAACTGTCGGAAGAGGCGAAGCCGCCGCAGCCGCTGTATTAGACTGGGAATTGCTCGAAGTGCTTGCGGTCTTGACAATGGGGCGCGCAGTCGGTAGCGCTGCTCCGTTCGATATACTCGCGCTGCATCCGCTAAGTGCGAATAGGATTCCACTGCAAATGATGAGGCTAAATGTGCGTTTCATGTTGCTAATCTCCTTAGATGAATTGGTGTATTAGTTGATCGAAGAGTGGGCGAATTGACCCGCTGTTCGATTTTGATGACCGTTGTAGAGAGTCTGGGTTGAACGCTTAGCTTTCTGGTTGCAAATAGCCTCCACCGTTCAAAGTGTAAGTCGTGCCGCCCAACGCCGAGCACGCGCTCTGGCTGTAATAAACGGTATGACCGTTGCCGGCGATGTTGGTTACTGTGCTGCCCGAAATTCCACCGGCATCGCTCAAGCAGGTCAGGTGCGAATCTGCCGTTACCGTCCAGGTGCTGGATGAATCCAGCGTCAGGTTCACGGTCTTGGCGGTATTATCCGCATCGATCGATCCCGTCAACGTCGAAGTGTTTTTCAACGTGACGGCGATTGAACTGATACTGTCGGCGACCAGATTTCCCGCCAACGATTGGCTGTCGGCGGTGAGGTTCGCCGTGCCGCCATTGGAGCCGCTCGTTCCCCAGTTGCCGGTCGCTGCTTTCACCAATGTCCCCGAAGCGGCGGTGACGTTCACGCCCTTCAACGTGATGATGCCGGTCGAGTTAGTCACATAGAACAACGGACCGGTGGCGGTTGTATCGGCGAGTGAACCGCCCGTCATCGTGAAGACGCCCTGCGCGCCTTGCGCGTCACCGGACATGCTTTGATAGATCATCACGCCCCATTTATCCGCCTTGCTCGTCGTCAACGCCGTGTTCGTCAGGGTGATGAAGTTAGCCCCTTCGATAACGGCCATCTCTGAGCCGGGAGCCGAGCACGTAACATTGGACACCACGATCGACCCGGTCGAGTAGATGCAGGGCGAGTCTTGCCCGGTGGTCAGCAACGTTCCGCCTGAAGCCGTAATCGTGCCGCCGCCGCGATCAGTCGCAATCGGGGCGGAATGCGCGCCAGCCGTGTTGATGTCCACATCGGTCATAGTCAACACTCCGCCGAGCGTCGCCATGACACCGTGGCCGCCGTCGTTCGTCGCGGTGATGGTCACGTTCGACAAGACGACTGACGAGCCACTGCCCGTGGCAAAAGCGCCATTGGCACCGGTGCCACTTGTGGTGATCGTGCTATCAGATAGACTGATGACGCTAGCCGATTCAGCCAAGACCGCTGCGTTAAGGCCGTAAAAGCGCAATGGCGCAAAACTCACTTTGACTTGACAATCGGGGGCATCGTGGCAGACTGACCCATCTTATCTGACCGAGCGGAAAACATGCGAACAGCCAAAGCCCTCTGCCCAACAGTGCCCACGATTTATTCGTGCGAGTTGGAAAC
>PMCF01000306.1 GCA_003154115.1 Anaerolineae bacterium | reverse complement strand
GCCATCGCGGGTATCGGCTTGAAGTATTGCACCTTCAGCAGCCTGAACGATGTGGGGCTGCCGCTTCCCGACTATTCGGAAGAGATCGTGCGTCTTGATCTGACGGACGCGATGAAGGCGCAGATGAAACAAGCCGACGGGCAGCCCGATGAAGCGGAGGGCTTGTTCCGTTGGGCGATGGCGCGGAAACAGGAAGAGGATGGTAAAGGCGCGATCAGCGTGTGGCTCAACACGGCGCTGAATCGGCCGGATGCGATGTTCCGCGGCGAGCACGTGGTCTTTCATCCGCGGGTCTCGGGTCGTGGGCGCTTTGCGGTGCGGCGCGAAGAATCGGTGCTGACCCTGCCGCCGGTCGTCGGCCCAGGTGAATGGCTGCCGAAAGAAATGTGGACGGCGCATCAGTGTCTGATCGAACGCGATCAAGGGTACAAGACTTTAATCGGTGTGCGTCAGACCGGAATACGCGATATCCAACCGCGTCTCGTGCAAGCGTTGGAAGCCTCCGGTCTGCGTGCCGGAATCCTGCGCCCCTCCCTGGCCCCGGCTAAGCGGGCCACGTGGATCAAGAATCACGCGCACGAGTTTGACGTGCTGTTGACCAATGCTCGTTTAGTTGAGGTTGGCCTCAACCTGACCATGTTCAACACAGCGATTCTCTTCGAGTTTGAGTGGAGCCTCTATGTGCTTTGGCAGTTCATGCGCCGGCTCTATCGGCCGGGGGCGCCCAAGCGAGTGAAGTTGTTCTTCCCCGTGTATCAGGACACGCTCGAAGAAAGCGCGCTGGACTTGCTCGGCCACAAGATGCTGGCCGCGCAGCTCTTCTATGGTGATGCCGTGGGCGGCGCGCTGGTCGATGAACTCGAGGATGGCGATCTGCTGAGCGATCTCGTGCGCAAAGCGCTGGGCAAGCTCAACATTGGTCGCGCCGAGGGCATTTTTTCGATCGGGAATAGGCCGGCGGTGACGCCGTCGCCGATTGGATCGCCCACGCTGGCGAGTCCGCAGTTGAAGACGCTCGCTGAGTTGGCCGCAGTGCGAGAGCAGCTGATGCCTGTGCCACGCAGGTTGCCAGTTCGGAAGGTGGTGATGTCGGATAAGCAGTTGACGCTGCTTTGATCAGACGAGGGGGAAGCAGATGCTTCCCCCTCGCTGTACTTTGGCGCGTACGTGGAAACAGGCCACAATCTTTGTGGGCGGTACGGGCGGGCCGCGTTATCTCTCGCCCAGTTTCGCATCCCCGAATCTCTTTCGATACAGATCCTGAATCCAGTCGGCCGTGGGTGCCTTCCATCGCTCTTGCCGAGTGCTGGCCTGATTGGCCAACACAGTTCGCGGACTCATTCCTAATCGCTGGGCCATCTGAATGGTCGCTTCGTCGAGTCCGCACCGCGCTTGAACGTCAGCCCAGGTTGCCTTGGTCGTCTTCTTTTTGGTCATGAGATTTTCTCAGTTCCATCGCAAAATACTGCATCCATTGAAGATCTACCACCCTAAACGTGATCATGGCGATGCCAGTGATCATCTTTAACACGATCATGATCACGTTCCCAGCCTGCGTTTGAAAGCCCGATGCGCTATAATTGCTTCATGCTATCACTGGTTCATACCAATCGCTACTTGCGCAATGCACAAACACGCCGTCGCATGATCGCCGAGAACGTGTACGATTCTTCGGTCTTTGAGGGCGCAATTGGCTTGCCTAAGCCTCAGCCCTCCACGTCGCGTCGACGCAAAATGGCCTCTTCAAAGAAACGCGCCAACGGCAAGTAGTTCTCGATGTAGCCTTGTTGTACGGCAAGTAGATATTCTGCCCGTCGTATTTTGCTACCGCGCCCCAAACTCCCCGTACGCCTTCAACTCCTTCTCCATTCCCCCACGCCCTGCCGAAGGGAGCACTATGTGCCGGGGGCGTGCCCGCCCAGCGCGTCGCCGGCGCGAAGCGCCGGGTACGACGAGGCGAAAGACGGGCGCTTCGCGTCGTCAACACGCGGAACATCTCCCCTCCCCAAGGGAAATCCGATCCATACACGTCCTGCGGATCGAGCACGTACCGCAGTCCATCCCACTTGGGCCCGTGGAGCCGCTGTGTACCTCTATGCAGCTAGGCCTGGTATAGTCGAGGAACAAAATGCTCATACTGTCTGGGGTTTTGCACCTTTATTACCTCAAGCAACTGTGATAACTCTAGTTTGCGTTCACAGTAGTCCATCAATATCTGAATCTTTTGACTTTTGCTCATGCCTATGCTGAAAGTCTGATACACGTTCCAGAAATGATCATGGCACAAGGTGGTGAGATCTTCGTCACTCAATGCAGTTACAAGAAGTTCGCGGACTACAGCAGAGTTCAATTGTGGTTCAGGCCCAGCAGAGTTGGCGAGTTCTACTCTTACAATATGAAGTTGCTCTAATATAGGTTCCTTAGCTAAGTATAGGGACACCAACATCTGCGCTGATTCTTCGGGCATCTCAAGAGTGACTCGTACGCTACCCGACGAAATTCGTAGTATTTGAATCGAATTAGGGCTAACGCCGACAACATCGGATAAATTGACCAAAAACGAGTTTTGCTCAGCAGAAGTGAATTCCTGCAATTCTATATTGAGAATCACAATTACCTGCATGTTCACTTGGTAATGCTCAATGTGAACAACCTTGTCCCGCCCCACAATATCACCACCGACAGTGGCTCGCTCACCACTCATATCGACGCCACCGCTCCGGTCGGTGACCGACTGTGGCGAAGCCCGCTCCAACTGCGCCAGCAGTTCACGCAGTGGTTGGATCGATGAGGAAAGATCGGTGCCCATCGCGCGCTGCTTCTCTTCTAGCGCAGTGATGGACTGCCTGAACTGGGCAATTTGCTCGTCGTGTGAATCGTTCATGCCTTTTTCTCCCGCCATTCAGTCTTCATCACTGACAAAACAGGTTGCTGAATGTCTTGTTATCCCTCATCCTTCCCACGCACTCCACTTCTCCAACACCAATCTCCTCGTCCGAAACTCCCCATACACCTTCAACTCCTTCTCCTTCAACACGCGGAACGTCCCCCCTGGAAAATCCGATCTATACACCGCCTGCGGATCGAGCACGCCGCAGTCTATCCGCCGTGAAATTGAACAACTGAATCCCAAAGCGCGAAAATCGTACTTTAATCGTGATCGATCATCCTTTGGAGAGTGGTAACTACAGTCCCAAATGCCTTTTTCTGGCTTTCAATCTTCAGATCAGTAATGCGTCCTGTTGCCTCAGTTGGCATTTCCGAGAGTGGGTAATGACTATCAATCCCACTTGCAAGAATGTGATCCCAGAATTCATTGGGCGGTCTGACAGTTCGATTGGGCCAAGTACCATGTTGAATGAGACACCCACTTGGAATCGGATTATCACCAATAAAGGCAAGGCCGAATGGCATCTGATCGATGGCA